>NZ_JBAHWD010000011.1:0-246559 GCF_037044575.1 Nonomuraea sp. LPB2021202275-12-8
TCACGCGAACCCGCCAGACCACGCTCGCAGCCCCCACCACCGACCCGGCGGCCCTCACCCACGCCGCCCTCATCGCGCTCGGCCGCTTCGAACTCACCCGCCCGGTGCGCCTCCTCGGCGTCGCCGTCACCTACGAGATGCCCGCCTAGACACGCACGGCCCCGGCACGGATGCCCGGCCGCGGCCCGTCGTGGGACATCGCGGAGAGTCTCAGCAGGTGCTCTCACTCACTCCCGTGTCTCATGTGGCGCATCACCGAGGCATGGCGCGGACGGCAATGGTTCGTCAACCCATCCCCGCACAGCTCGACTCCTCTCGAACCCCGCTCTCGAGGCACCTTTCGCAGCGCGGGCAGTGCTCACTCCCTGCTCCGCGCCTCCACCTCCGTCCAGACGTCCGAACGCGGGCTACTCCCCGCCCTTTTGGACGTAACTCCGCACGAACTCCTCAGCGTTCTCCTCGAGAACTTCGTCGATTTCGTCCAGGATCGAGTCGACGTCGTCGGTGAGCTTCTCCTGACGCTCCTGCACGTCCGGCGCAGCCGACGCCTCGGTCTCCTCGACCTCGGACTCACGCCGGCCGGTCTGCTTCTGTCCGCCGGTGTCCTTGCTTGCCATGTCCTACCTCCACGTCGGGGGACTGCCCTCTAGCCCATATCTTCCCCGAACGGAGCGACATTTCGCGCCGATCGTCCCGCGATCTTGCCGACTTGACTAGATAGTGCTGCTATCCAATACTGGACCCACGCCCTCGAAGGAGGTTCACGATGTCCCCCGCATCCCTGAGCACGGCCGGTGTGCTCCTCATCACGGTCCCCGGCGTCGCCTTCGGCGGCGTCTCACTGCTGTCGTTCCTTATGCGAAACGTCCCCGGCTATCTGGACAACCCGGTCCGGCGCGGGCTGTGGCGGGCCGGCCACGCGCACGCCGGCGTGCTCGTCCTGTTCAGCCTCGTGGCGATGCTGTACGTGGACCAGGCCGACCTGTCGGAGCCGCTGAAGAGTCTGGTGCGCGTCTCGATCGTGGCCGCGCCGATCCTGATGCCTCTGGGCTTCTTCCTGTCGGTGGCCCGTCCCAGCGACACCAAGCCGAGCAAGCTCATCTATCTGACGATCGCGGGCGGAGTCTGCTTGGCGGTGGGCACGCTGACGCTGGGCATCGGGCTGATCTGAGCCGACGCCTTTACGATGTAGATCAGAATCAGCGCGGACGCCGCACGGCGCCCGAAGCTGGAAGGGCTAGTCCCCGCCCGTCAGGGCCGCGACGAGTTCGGCCGCCGTGCGGCAGCGGTCGAACAGCTCGCCGACGTGCGCCTTGGTGCCGCGCAACGGCTCCAAGGTGGGAACGCGCTGCAGCGACTCCCTGCCGGGGATGTCGAAGATGACGGAGTCCCAGGACGCGGCGGCGACGGACTCGCTGTATTGACGCAGGCAGCGGCCGCGGAAGTAGGCGCGGGTGTCGGTCGGCGGGTTCTCGACGGCCCGGTCCACCTCGTCCTCGGTGATGAGGCGCTGCATGCGGCCGCGGGCGACCAGCCGGTTGTACAGGCCGCGGTCGGGGCGGATGTCGGAGTACTGCAGGTCGACGAGGCCGAGCCGCGGGTGGGACCAGGCGAGGCCGTCGCGGCTGCGGTAGCCCTCCAGGAGCTCGAGTTTGGCGACCCAGTCGAGCTCTCTGGACAGTTGCATCGGGTCTTCCGCCAGGCGGGTGAGCACCGACTCCCAGCGGTCGAGGATGTCCTTGTTCATCTCGTCCTGGGCGGTGCCGCGCTCTTCGACGTACTTGCGGGCCTGTTCGAGATACTCCATCTGCAGCTGGATGGCGGTCAGCTTGCGGCCGTCGCGCATCGGGATCTCGTAGCGGCAGGTGGGGTCGTGGGAGACGGCGCGCAGGGACTGGACGGGGTTTTCGACGGCCAGGTCGCGGCTGAGGAAGCCTTCTTCGATCATGGCGAGGACGAGCGCGGTCGAGCCGAGCTTCAAGTATGTGGATATTTCCGACATGTTGGCGTCGCCGATGATCACGTGGAGGCGCCGGTACTTCTCCGGGTCGGCGTGCGGCTCGTCGCGGGTGTTGATGATGGGCCGCTTCAGTGTGGTCTCGAGGCCCACCTCGACCTCGAAGAAGTCGGCCCGCTGGCTGATCTGGAAGCCTTCGCCGCGCGAGTCCTGCCCGATGCCGACCTTGCCGGCGCCGACGACGACCTGGCGGGAGACGAAGAACGGGGTCAGGTGGCGGACGATGTCGGCGAACGGGGTGGCCCGGCGCATGAGGTAGTTCTCGTGGCAGCCGTAGCTGGCGCCCTTGGCGTCGGTGTTGTTCTTGTAGAGCTGGATGGGCGCGTTGGACGGGATGGCGCTGGCGCGCTGGGCCGCGTCGTACATGACCCGCTCGCCCGCCTTGTCCCAGATGACGGCGGCGCGCGGGTTGGTGCACTCGGGCGTGGAGTATTCGGGGTGGGCGTGGTCGACGTAGAGCCGGGCGCCGTTGGTGAGGATGACGTTGGCCAGGCCGAGGTCCTCATCCGTGAGCTGGCTGGGGTCGGCGACCTCTCTGGCGAGGTCGAAGCCCCGGGCGTCGCGCAGGGGGTTCTCCTCCTCGAAGTCCCAGCGCGCTCTGCGCGCCCTGGCCGCCGAGGCGGCCAGGTAGGCGTTGACCACCTGGGAGGAGGTCACCATCGCGTTGGCGCCTGGCTGACCTGGTACGGAAATGCCGTACTCGGTCTCGATGCCCATCACCCGACGCACCGTCATGCGCACCCTCTGTTCGTCCGGATCTGTCTATCCGCCGTTTATATGCCCGAGCCTATGCCCTTCACAGTGCCCCAGGGTCACAGAGTTATGGCACCTACGCCTTCCGAACCTATACGGCGGAGCTGCGTCGCGTCGCGGTGCGCCGATCACGCGCGCGCCGCACCGGGGAAGTGGAGATCTCCGGCGCGGCGTGCCGACAGCCGTGTGCGTGGCGGCGGGAGCCCAGGTACGGCCGCCGATGAAAGCGTTGTCCACCGCCCGCCAGCAGGGGAGCCGGCCCTGGTGGCAAAACCGGAATTTGACGTCGGCCTTGCCGTTCTCCGGAGAGATCGGCACGACCTGGACGGCGGGGCCGGAGGCGCCCGCCGGGAGGGACGCTCGGCAGCCGGTAGGCACGCCCCATGACGGTGTGTCGGGGTCAGGGGGCGGGACGTACCGCGGTGACCAGCACGGTACGGGAGGAGACACCGACCTTGCGCATGGCGGGCAGGTCACGGCGGGCCAGCCCGGCGGTGCAGGCGTCGACGAAGGCCCGGGCGTCGGCCAGGCGACCCACGCCGACCAGGGTGTCCAGGAGGACCGGGACGAGGTCGGCGGCCATCGCGTCGTCCCTGCCGATCGACATCGACGCTTTGGTTTTCGACCCACGGATACCGTTCATTACTGCATATCCGCATACCTCACGATCGCGAGATTGGCCAGGCTTCGGCCGACGGCACCGTCTCTCTGGGCACCGCCGACGCCGGGGTCGCGGGCCGGCGGGGCTTGAGCAACCGCTGAAGAGGACGCTCGGCGACGGCGTAGACGAGGTATGACAGGACGACGGCCGCGAGCGTGGTGATCATGACCACCAGCAACGGAGGCCGCTCGCCCACCAGCAACGGGATGAGGGCGACCGCGATCGTGGAGTGGAACAGGTACAGCGGGTAGGTCGTGGCGCCGAGCGCGGTGAGCGCGGCACGGGACCGCATCCTGAGCGCCCCGAGGGCCACCAGGATCATCACGGCGAAGATCAGCGTGATGGCGAGGATCACGCTCAGGTCGCTGACGGGCATGTTCCTGAACCCGGCCAGCTCGATCCGGCCGTGCACGCGCTCGATGGCCGCGTTCACGGACAGGACGTACGCGGCGGCGAGATAGATCCACACGAGCCAGCCGCCACCGTGCTTGTGGATCAGGTAGAGGGCCATACCGGCGACGAAGTACGGCGCGTAGCGGGGCATGACGATCTCGCTGAGCAGCGGGTTCCCGAGCAGTTCGGCGCCGAGCGCGGCGACCAGCCAGATCCCGCAGAAGGCCAGGACGCGGCCGTAGGTGACGCCGACCAGCACGAGGATCGCGATGAGCAGGTAGAAACGCAGCTCGGCCCAGAGAGACCAGTAGACCCCCGCCGCGTCGGTCACCTTGAACAACCGCTGGAACATGGTGGCGTTGACCAGATAATCGCCCGGTGAGAGTTTCGGATCCAGTGCCTTGGCTCCGGTCAGACCGTAGAGGGCGGCGACGGCGGCCAGGCTGAGCCAGTAGGCCGGGTAGAGCCTGACGAGCCGGGAGCGGGCGAACGCGCCGAGGCCGCGCCCCCAGGCGCTCATGAGGATGACGAACCCGCTGATCATGAAGAACAGCTCGACGCCGAGGATGCCGAGCCCGGCGACGGGGGCCACGGCGGGGAAGAGCTCGGCGGGCCGGTCTCCCCAGACGGAGGCGTAGGCGATCAGGTAGTGGAAGGCCAGCACCGCCAGGGCGGCGATGAACCGCAGGAGGTCGAGCTCGGCCAACCGGCCATCCCCCTGAGCGTGTTTCGACCGGTTACCTCGTTGCACGACCCCTTTGACGTAAATTCCGTCACTTCGGTTCCATCAGTCACACCTTTCACAGCGTGGGAGGATGCCTGGATGCTTGAGAGGATCGCCGCGGACTGCCCGGGGACCCTGGCGGTGGCGGTACGCGGGGTGGGGGTGCCGGACCCGGCCGGCCTGACCGTCAACGAGGATGCGGTGCTGCCGCTGGCCAGCGTCGGCAAGGTGCTGCTGCTGGCCGAGGTCGCCAGGGCGGTCGAGAGCGGCCTCATGCAGGAGGACGAGCGGTTGGAGGTCCTGGACGAGGACTACTGCGGCGGCTCCGGCCTGCTGACCGGCCTGGCGGCGCGCGCCTGGACGGTGGGCGATCTGGCGCTGCTGACGGCGGCGGTGAGCGACAACACGGCGACGAACGCGCTGCTGCGCCGGGTGGGCGTGGACCGGGTGAACGCGACGGCGTCGGCGCTCGGCCTGTCGCGGACGCGCCTGCTGGACCGCATCAGAGAGCCCCGCCTGCCGTCGCATCCGCCGACGTTCGCGGTGGGCACGGCGGCCGAACTGGCCGGCCTGGCGGCGCTCGTGGCGGGCGGCGAGGGCTGGCAGGTGCGGCTGCGCGGCTGGATGCGGGCCAACACCGACCACGGCCTGGTCCCCGCGCTGCTGGGGCACGATCCGGAGAGCGGCTGGCTGGCGAACAAGACGGGGACCGACGACGGCATCCGCGCGGACGTGGGCCTCACCGGCTCGCTCGCCTACGCGGTGCTCGCCTCGGGCTCCGCGGGCAGCGACGCGGGTCTGGTCACGGCGGTCCGCCGGGCGGGCAGGCTCATCCTGACCCATCCTTCAGCCCGCGAGGCGGGCGGCCACATCCCGGCCACCGGCCTGACCTGGCCCTCCGTCCCCTAGACCCCGCCTGCCTTCCAGACGCGGACGGGCCGCGCGGACGGTGTCCGCGCGGCCCGGTCGCCTCGCCGTGCTTACAGGTACTGGCCGGTGTTGGCGACGGTGTCGATGGAACGGCCGGCTTCGGCGCCCTGCTTGCCGGAGACGAGCGTACGGATGTAGACGATCCGCTCGCCCTTCTTGCCGGAGATGCGGGCCCAGTCGTCGGGGTTGGTGGTGTTGGGCAGGTCCTCGTTCTCGGAGAACTCGTCCACGCAGGCCGCGAGCAGGTGCTGCACCCGCAGGCCCTTCTGGCCGCTCTCCAGGAACTGCTTGATCGCCATCTTCTTGCCCCGGTCGACGATGTTCTGGATCATCGCGCCGGAGTTGAAGTCCTTGAAGTAGAGGACTTCCTTGTCGCCGTTGGCGTAGGTCACTTCGAGGAAGCGGTTCTCTTCGCTCTCGGTGTACATGCGCTCGACGACGCTCTGGATCATGCCGTGGATGGTGGCCTCACGGGAGCCACCGTGCTCGGTCAGGTCCTCGGGATGCAGCGGCAGATCGGTGATGAGGTACTTGGAGAAGATGTCCTTGGCCGCCTCGGCGTCCGGCCGCTCGATCTTGATCTTGACGTCCAGGCGGCCGGGCCGCAGGATCGCCGGGTCGATCATGTCCTCGCGGTTGGAGGCGCCGATGACGATGACGTTCTCCAGGCCCTCGACACCGTCGATCTCCGACAGCAGCTGAGGGACGATGGTGTTCTCGACGTCGGACGACACACCCGAGCCTCGGGTGCGGAAGATCGAGTCCATCTCGTCGAAGAACACGATCACCGGGGTGCCCTCGGAGGCCTTCTCACGGGCACGCTGGAAGACCAGGCGGATGTGCCGCTCGGTCTCGCCGACGTACTTGTTGAGCAGCTCCGGACCCTTGATGTTGAGGAAGAAGCTCTTGCCGGACTGGCCGGTCTTCTCCGCGACCTGCTTGGCCAGGGAGTTGGCGACGGCCTTGGCGATGAGCGTCTTGCCACAGCCGGGAGGGCCGTAGAGCAGGACGCCCTTGGGCGGGCGCAGCTTGTGCTCGCGGAACAGGTCGGCGTGCAGGTAGGGGAGCTCGATGGCGTCCCTGATCTGCTCGATCTGCCGCATGAGGCCGCCGATCTCCTCGTAGGAGATGTCGGGGACCTCTTCGAGCACGAGCTCTTCGACTTCGGACTTGGGAATGCGCTCGTAGACGTAGCCGGAGCGCGGCTCGAGCAGGAGCGAGTCGCCCGCCCTGATGGGCTGGCCGACCAGCGACTCGGCCAGTCGCACGACGCGCTCCTCGTCGGCGTGCGAGATGACCAGGGCGCGCTTGCCCTCGTCGAGCAACTCCTTGAGCATCACGATCTCGCCGACCTCTTCGTAGCCGAGTGCTTCGACCACGTTGAGCGCCTCGTTGAGCATGACCTCCTGGCCACGCCGCAGCGCATCGGCGTCGACGGCGGGGCTGACGTTCACCCGCAGCTTGCGGCCGCCGGTGAACACCTCGATCGTGCCGTCTTCTCTGGCCTCGAGGAAGGTGCCGAATCCGGATGGCGGCTGCGCCAGCCGGTCGACCTCCTCCTTGAGAGCGACGATCTGGTCCCGGGCCTCCTTGAGGGTTGCCACCAGGCGCTCATTCTGGCCGGTAACGGCCGCGAGGTTCGCCTGTGCCTCATGGAGACGCTCTTCGAGGACTCTGGCCTGACGGGGTGACTCGGCCAGCTTCCGCCTCAGCGCGGTGATCTCCTCCTGGAGGAAGGAGACCTGTGTTGAAAGATCAGCGACCTCCCGTTCGCGCTGCGCGGCTCGAGCCTCAGCATCATCGCGAGCTGCCACGCCCGTCACCTCCTTCCCAGTCGAGGGCGACTACTAAGGACCTTACCTATCTCGGGCCCCTCCGTAACCTGGCCGGGCAGTGTTCGTAGAGTGACAATCAGTATTCGGTGAATAATCCCCAATAGTGCGTTTAACACTCCCAGCATATGAACACGGCGATCTGTTCCCGTGTCACGCACCAACGCACCCTCGTGGCCAAATTGTCATAGTTCTTCGGTGGTTCCCTTCGGTCGTCGACGGCGCGGCGGCGGGGTGACGCCGTCGGCCATGCGGCGGGCGGTGACGAGGAACCCGGTGTGCCCGATCATGCGGTGATCGGGCCGAACGGCGAGCCCTTCGACATGCCAGTCGCGAACCAGGGTCTCCCACGCATGAGGCTCGGTGAAACTCCCGTGATCCCGAATGACCTCGACGGTTTTCGAGAGCTGGGTCGTGGTGGCCACGTAGCAGCAGATCACGCCGCCCGGTGTGAGGGCCTTGGAGACGGCGTCGACGCACTCCCAGGGGGCGAGCATGTCGAGGATCACCCGGTCCACGTCCGACTCGTCGATGGAGGACACCAGGTCGCCGACGACCAGCCGCCAGTTGTCGTCCATCGGGCCGCCGTAGAACCTCTCCACGTTCTTGCGGGCGACGTCGGCGAACTCCTCGCGGCGCTCGTAGGAGGTGACATGGCCCTCGGGGCCGACCGCGCGCAGCAGGAAGCACGTCAGCGCCCCGGAGCCGACCCCCGCCTCGATCACGCGGGCGCCGGGGAAGATGTCGGCCATGCCGACGATCTGCGCCGAGTCCTTCGGGTAGATCACGGCCGCGCCGCGCGGCATGGCGAGGGTGTAGTCCTGCAGCAGGTGGCGGAAGGCCAGATACTGGGTGCCGCCGGACGAGCGCACCACGGAGCCTTCGGGCTGTCCGATCAGATCGCTGTGCGGGATGGCGCCCTTGTGCGTGTGGAAGACGCCGTCCTCTTTGAGCGTGATCGTGTGGCGCTTGTTCTTGGGGTCGGTGAGCTGCACCTGATCCCCCGCCTGGAACGGCCCATGCCTGCGGAAACCCATGGCGGCAAGGTTATAGGGCTTTCGAGCACGTCACGACGCGCGATATCTATGGGGGATGTTCCCGCGTGAAGTGATCTCCGTCGGCTCTCTCGTGCTGCGCCCCCCGGCCGACGACGACGTCGAGGCGATCGCCTCCACCTGCGACGATCCGGTGACGGCCCGCTTCATTCCCCTGCTTCCCACGCCGTACACGCCGCAGGACGCGCGGGACTGGGTGCGGCGCTCGCGGGAGGTCTGGGAGGGCGGCGGCGCCGAGTTCTCGATCACCGAGAACGGCCGCTACATCGGCTCCGCGGGCGTCAGCGCGCCGACTCCGTCTGGGTCGGTCGAGATCGGCTATCTGGTGGCGCCGTGGGCGCGCGGCAAGGGCGTGGCGGGCACGGCGGCCCGCGGAGTGGCCGAGTGGCTGCTCGACCGGGGCGTGGAGCGTGTCGAGTTGCAGGCCGAGGTGGAGAACCTGCCCGGGCTGCGGGTCGCCTACCGGGCCGGTTTCCGCGAGGAGGGGCGCAGGCGCGACGCCGCGGCGCTTCGTGACGGGCGGCGGGTGGATCTGGTGATGTTCGCCAGGCTCGCCCGGGACCCGGGTGAGCCTGTGGAGCCCTATCTGCCGCCCTTCGAGGGCGGCGAGCTGACCGACGGCGTGGTGCGGCTGACGCCGCTCGGCGTGCGGGACGCCGCGGACTTCCACCGGATGATGGCCGAGCCGAGCGTCGCCGAATACGGCATGGGCCCGGTCAACACGCTGGAGGACGACGAGCGGCGCTGCCGGTGCACCGGCTACTTCTGGGTGTCCGGGCAGCGGATCGAACTCGCGGTCAGGGATGCCGCCACCGGCGAGTTCGCCGGGCACCTGCAGCTCGTCCAGATCGTGCCGATGTTCGGGCAGGCCATGGTCGGCTACTCGCTGGTGCCGGGCTTTCGCGGCAGGGGCTTCATGACGCGGGCGGTGCGCCTGCTGGCCGACTGGGCGTTCGCCGCCACCGGGCTGCACCGGCTGGTCGCCGGGACCGACACCGCCAACACCGCCTCGCAGGCGGTGCTGCGACGTGCCGGGTTCGTCCGCGAGTCCGTGCGCAGGCAGGTGCTCCCCAAGCGCGACGGCTCCCGCGCCGACGAGATCGAGTGGCTCCTCCTCCGCCCCTGACGGCCCGCGCCGGCGAGATCGGGCGGCTCCAGTACAGCCATTGTCGGGAAAATCCTGATTTCCCTTTGAGGTCTGGTCAACCGCCATGCCGCGGGCGATACTCCGAGTCACCGTCCCCGAGATTCGCGTGATCACGCTGCGCGATCTCTCCCCCTCCGCCGAGGGACCTGCGATGCCTTACAACCGTGCCGACGTCGCCACGCGTGAGCTCATCACCGCCTTCTCCTGCCTCGAGAGCGCCGGGCTGATCGACCGCCTTGCGCGCACCGCCGCGACCGTCGTCGGCGCGGCGTACGCGGGGTTCGTCCGGGTGGACCCCCTGCGGGAGGAGGCGCGGGCCGTCCACATGCACGGCCCGCCGGGCGACCCGCTGCAGATGCGCTGCTGGCTGAAGGAGTCGGGCGTGCTCAAGGAGCTGGCCGTCTCTTTGTCTCGGGTGCTGCTGGTGCCGGACGCGTCGGTGGGCGCGCCCGGCTTCCTGGCCTCGCCGGTGCCGCTGGCGACGCACGACCACACGTTCCTGTGGGTGGCGGGCCGGGGCTTCGACGACCTGGACGAGCACCTGCTCGGCCGCTTCGCCACGGCCTCGGGCCGTGCCCTGGAGGCCGCCAGCGGCCTGGACGCGGCCGTCCGGCTCCTGCGCGGCGTGCAGGCCCTCACGGCGCCGGCCGAGCCCCACTGGCACGCGCACCACCGCCCGCCGCACGCCCCCCGTCACACGGTCCTGCCCCGCTCCACCGACCCTGGCCACCCCTTCCCCTCCTGACGGCCCCTTCTCGTCCCCGCCCCCGGCCTTCCTCCCGTGACAGCGCCGGGACGCTGTACGGCGGGCCGGCGATCTGCTTTCCGTACGGTCCAGATGGCGGGAAAGGACCGACCGCGACCGGGGTGGGTATTGCGCGAAATGCCGATACAAATCGCCATCCCAGGCGTGATCAGCACTGCTGGAATTTGCGAGGAAGAATCGCCATTTCCAAGGAAAGACGTACAAACAATAACCGAGAGCGATGCCGTGAGAGCGCGATCAGGCCTCTCCCCGTGGAGCGAGGCCCGAAGCCTGCCGGAACCACCTGAAAGCCGGGGCGCTCGACGGACCGGAAGTCCTCGACCGGAGGCGTGAAGGCCGTACAGGGCGGAGGATCCGAAGATCGTCGGGAGGTCCGGACCCGGGACGGGCTCCCGAGATCGGACAAGAACCCGGACCGGCATCGAGCCCTGCAACGGTAGATCGCGGGCTCTGGACCAGCGGCCAGGACGCCCAAGTCCGGAAAGTCGGGCAGCCGAGAAGGCAGTGCCGGGCACTGGGTGAGCGAGCTGCCAGCCGGAAATAGACTTTCTCAACCTGAAATACGGGTAATTAATTCAGTCGGCGAATCGGCGTGAGGGCGCATCAAAGGCGTAATCGCCACCCCGATTCCGCCGGCGGAGCACCTCGTGACGCTGTCCGCCGTACTGGAGAAGCCGTTCTGGAGAAACGGCAGGGCCCGCGCCCCGCGAGGGGGCGCGGGCACGGGCCGGTCAGCCGCGGTGCGCCTCGAAGCGCAGGGTGCGGGAGACGCCCACGCGCACGGTGGTGCCGGGCGCGATGGCCACGGGCTCGTTGGGCGGGATGTCGTAGAAGTTCGGGTCGCCGGGCGGCTGGATCTGCGTGCCGTTGACGGAACCGAGGTCGACCAGGTTGACGTCCCAGCCGTCCAGCGCCACCCGCAGGTGCCTGCGGGAGACCGAGCCGTCGGGGCTGGTGACCTTGGCGGGGCGGGCGGTGCCGCCGGCCACCTCGGGCGCCCGCTCGGGGTCACGGCCCAGCAGGTAGTCGCTGTCCAGTGGCAGCGCCGTGCCGTCGTCGAGGACGAGGACGCCGAGCGGCGGGCGCGGCCCCTTGTAGGGGACGAGCGTGCGCTGGACGAGGGCGATGCCGCACACGGCGCAGTAGGGGGCGCGCGGGTCGTTGAAGTGGTCGTTCTTGCAGTCGACCCCGTAGACCAGCGGCCGGTCGCCGTGGTCGGGCTGCTCCTGGTGCGGTGGCCCGGGCTGGTCGAACGGCTCCTGGGGCGGCCCCATGAGGGGCGGGCCGGGCTCGAAGTGGTCCTGCGGCGGGCCCATCGGCTGCGGGCCGGGCTGGTCGTAGGACTCCGGGACCGTTCCGTTGCCCGAGGGGACCGGCTCGTCGTAGGAGGGGAAGGGGGCCGGCTCCGGATGCGCGGGGGACTGCTGCTCCAGCACCGGCTGGGGCTGCGACTGCTGAGGCTGGAACTGCGGGCCGGAGGGCGGGCCCTGCTGCATGGGGGGCTGCTGGTCGGCTCCGGACAGCGGGTAGGGCGGAGCCTGGGCGGGCTGCGGTGACGGCTGGCTGTGTGGCTGGCGCGGCTGCCCCGATGGCTGGCTGTGCGGCTGGCCCTGCGGCTCGGCGCGCGGCAGCAGATCGGCTTCGATGTGGAAGGCCGTGTTGGGCATCTCGCTGGTGAGCGGCCTGGACTGGGCGGCGGGAGCCTGCTCCGCGAGCCCGCCCACGAGCCCGCCCACGACGCCGCCTCCGTGCACGACGCCGCCGTCGAAGCGGACGGCGGGATGCGGGCGGCCGGCGCCGGGCAGGCTCAGCTCGACGCTCTCGACGGGTCCGCCGATGAGCCGGTCGGCCCAGGTGAGGGAGTCGCTGCCGGCCAGGCGGGTCTGCCCAGCGGCCGTGCTGATCGTGGCCGAGGCGGAGCCGCTCACCAGGACGGCCACGCCGTCGCCGACGGGGCCCGCCACGGCGCAGGTCGCCGGGTCGCGCGCCATGTTGGCGGCGAGGACCTGCGCGGCGCGCCTGGCCAGCGCCCTGCCGTCACCACCGGAGGCGGCCGTGTCGCGCAGCGCTTCGAGCAGGCCGGTCGCGGCGGCCTCGTCCGCGTCGCAAACCAGCAGAAGCCCGCCCTCGAGAGCGACCAGCCCGTTTCCGGGAAGCGGGCGCACCGCCTGGAAACCCTGGTCCGTCATGAGTCCTCCCTCATGACCGTGCTGCGCTCATCGGTGCCCTCGCTGCGCTCGGTCACTCAACTCTCCTCCCCGGAAGCCGGCGATGTTGCGGCACCCGCACCACCGTGCCGGCCCAGCCATACGCATACCCAGACGACGGGGCGCTGTCGCGGCCGCCCCGTCTCGATTCGGTGAACCGGTGGGCCGCGGCAAACCCTTCAACTGTGCAAGTTTGGCCAAACAGCACACTATCGGCCAGACGCCGCATCATCGAATCGCCGGGGGTGTGAACGGGCCGCACTTCAGCGGCCTGATCACTGGACATGACACTAGCCGGGGGCCGCCACTTAGACGAGTGGGACAAATCAGACGCCGGTGAACACGCGGTTGACGTCGATGGTGGCGAGCACCCCGTAGATCTCGCCGCCCCGCTCGACGAGCAGGTACTCGCCCGCGGGGGCCTCGCGCATGGCGTCGATCAGCGGCTCGCCCACGAGGTCGGCGGCGAGCACCATGGACGGCTCCAGGGTCTTGGCCATGGAGCCCACGTTCACCCAGGGGCGGCGGTGCTCGGGGGTGGCCTGAACGGCCGACTCGTTGACGATGGCGACCGGGCGGCCCTCGTGGTCCACCACGACGAGAGCTCCGGCGCCGCTCTCGGCGGCCTGGCGCAGCGCCTCGGCCAGCGGCGTCTCCGCCGTCACCGGGATCGCCCTGCGTGCCAGGTTGCGCGCGTTGACCTGCGGGATCCTGGCGCGGACGCGGGCGACGCGGAGCGACTGGGTGGCGCCCATCCAGATGAAGGAGGCCAGCACGAGCGGCCAGATCAGGTCACGGGGGTCGACGTCCTGACCGGTCGTCATCGCCATGGCGAACGGCGCCGCGACCAGCAGCACCGCCAGCACCCGGCCGCCCCAGGCCGCGGCGACGGTGCCGGTGCCGGGGCTGCGGGTGAGTTTCCAGACGCCGGCGCGCAGCATCCTGCCGCCGTCCAGCGGCAGGCCCGGCAGCAGGTTGAAGACGCCGACGATGAGGTTGGCGACCCACAGCTGCAGGATCAGCACCTGCGGGATGCCGCCGCCGTTGATGAGGAAGACGTCGGCGGCCAGGCCGACACCGGCCAGCCCGAGCGACAGCACCGGCCCGGCGGCGGCGACCATGAACTCCTTGCCGGGTGTGGGCGGCTCCTTCTCGATCTCCGACACCCCGCCGAGGAGGTAGAGGGTGATCCGGCGGACCGGCAGCCCGTAGGACTTGGCCAGGACGCTGTGGGCCAGCTCGTGCAGCAGCACCGAGACGTACAGCAGGACCGCGAAGACGAACGCGACCGCGTAGGCGGCGGTGGTGTCGAGCTCGGGCAGCATGGCGACCACGGTGTCGCCGAACAGCCAGGTGATGAAGGCCGCGACGATGAACCACGTCCACGACACGTAGACGGGGATGCCGAAGGGGCTCCCCATCCGGATACCGGAGAACTCCTGTCGCGGGTTCTGCTCGCTCACCGCACTCCTTGCCGTCCAGCACGCGCCTGTCGCTGCCTTGATGCTACGCGCCGGACCGCGTGATCCCGGACTCGCGGCCTTATTATGTCGGGCCGGTGACCTAGAGTGCGGTGCATGACGTTGACCGAGCCGGTGATCATCGGAGCCCTCTCCCCCTCCCGCGCGGGCGACTTCATGACCTGTCCGCTGCTCTATCGCTTCCGGGTGATCGACCAGCTTCCGGAGCGGCCCTCGCAGGCGGCGGTGCGCGGCACGGTGGTGCACGCGGTGCTGGAGCGGCTCTACGACCTGCCCGCGCCGCGGCGTTCGGTGGAGGCGGCGCTGGGGCTGCTGGAGCCGCAGTGGCAGCGGCTGCTGGCCGACGAGCCGCTCTACGCGGAGATGTTCACCGACGACGCCGAGCAGGCCGAGTGGCTCGCCCAGGCGCGGGGGATGCTGGAGCGCTATTTCACGCTGGAGGACCCGACGCGGCTGGAGCCCGCCGAGCGGGAGCTCTACGTGCAGGCGGTGCTCGACGGCGGGCTGATGCTGCGGGGTTATGTCGACCGGCTGGACGTGGCGCCGACCGGCGAGGTGCGGGTGGTCGACTACAAGACGGGCAGCGCGCCGGGGCCGGACTTCGAGGCCAAGGCGCTGTTCCAGATGAAGTTCTACGCGCTGGTGCTGTGGCGGCTGCGCGGCGAGGTGCCCAGGCTGCTGCAGCTGGTCTATCTGGGCGGCCGGGGCGAGGTGCTGCGCTACGCCCCCGACGAGGCCGATCTGCTGGCCACCGAGCGCAAGGTGCGGGCGTTGTGGACGGCGATCGAGCGGGCGCTGGAGTCGGGCGAGTGGCGGGCCAGGCCGAGCCGCCTGTGCGACTGGTGCGACCACCAGGCGCTCTGTCCGGAGTTCGGCGGCACCCCCCCGCCGGTGCCGGACCGGCAGCCGGGTGACACGGTCAGGAGCAACCGGCGCTCGGCCACCGACGAGCTGTAGGCCCGTTCTCCTCCTTGGGTAGGAGGTTGCGCGCTTTCACCCGGGCCTACAGTGAAGCGGTGCGCGCAGACCGAACCACGTTCCATGACGCGGTCCTGGCCGTGCTGGTGGCCGCGGTCTCGGTGGCGCTGTTCCTGGTCCAGGAGGTCGACCCTGGCCTCGTGGCGGGCGACGTCCGCGCCCCCGACGCCCTCGGGGTCACCCTGGTGCTGCTGATGTGCGTGCCGGTGGCGGTGCGCATGCGCTGGCCGCTGGCGGGGCTGTGCGCGAGCCTGGTTCCCGAGACGCTGCTGGTCACGCTCGGCTACGGCGCCTCCCTCGCGGGAGTGGCGGGGCTGGTTCTGCTCTACTCGGTGGCCTCCTATCGCGGGCTGGCGGCGGCGCTGGGCGGGCTGCTGCTGTCGCTCGTCGTCTACGTGGTGGGCTCCTCGGCCGGTCCACTCTCGGCGGCGCACTGGAGCGATCACATGGCGGTGGTCGTGGTGCTGGTGGCGGTCTGGGGGGCCGGGCGGAGCCTGCGGCTGCGCCGCGCCTACCTGGCCGAGCTGAAGGACCGCGCGGCCCGGCTGGAGCGGGCGCGCGCGGCCGACACCCGGGCGGCCAGGGCGGAGGAGCGTTCGAGGATCGCCCGCGAGCTGCACGACGTCGTCGCCCACCACGTGAGCGTGATGACGGTGCAGGCGGCAGCGGCGCGCAAGGTGCTGGCCTCGGATCCGGAGCTGGCGCGCGAGGCGCTGTCGGCGATCGAGTCGACCGGCCGCACGGCGATGGCCGAGATGCGCGACATCGTCGGCGTGCTCCGCGCCGACGCCCGCGCCGAGCTGGGGCCGCAGCCGGGCATGCGGGACCTGCCCGCCCTGGTGGAGCAGATGCGGGAGGCCGGGCTGGTCACCAGCCTGTCGGCGGAGGGCACGCCGCGGCCGATCCCGGCGGGGGTCGACCTGGCCGCTTACCGCCTGGTCCAGGAAGGGCTGACCAACACCCTTCGGCACGCGGGTGCGGGCGCGCAGGCCGTGGTGACCGTGCGGCACGGGCCCTGCGAGCTGGAGGTGCGGGTGGAGGACGACGGGCTGGGTGTGGCCGCCCCGGCCCAGCGGCCGGGGCACGGTCTGGTAGGGATTCGCGAGAGGGTCGCCCTCTATGGTGGAATCCTGACCATCGGCCCGAAAGCCGGGGGCGGTTTCGAGGTGAGGGCGAGATTCCCGTTGAAGGACGGACGATGACGATCAGGGTGCTGCTGGTCGACGACCAGCCGCTGCTGCGCACGGGGTTCCGCCTGATTCTGGAGGCCGAGCCCGACATCACCGTCGTCGGGCAGGCGGGTGACGGCAAGGCCGCGCAGGAGCAGACCAGGGCGCTGCTGCCGGACGTGGTGCTCATGGACATCCGGATGCCCGGCGTCGACGGCATCGAGGCGACCCGCAGGATCGTGCGAGAGGCAGCTCCGGCCGCGCACGTGCCCAAGGTGCTGGTGCTGACGACCTTCGACCTGGACGAGTACATCGTGGAGGCGCTGCGTTCCGGCGCGTCCGGGTTCCTGCTGAAGGACGTGCCGCCCGACGAGCTGGTGCAGGCGATCAGGGTGGTGGCCGCAGGCGACGCGATCGTCTCGCCGAGCGTGACCAGGCGGCTGCTCGACCGGTTCGCGGCCCGGCTGCCGTCGGCCTACGAGCAGACCACTCCCGCCCGGCTGGACCGGCTGACCGAGCGGGAGCTGGAGGTGCTGCGGCTGATCGCCAAGGGCATGTCCAACGCGGAGATCGCGGCCAAGCTGGTGGTGAGCGAGACCACGGTCAAGACGCACGTGGGCAACGTGCTGACCAAGCTCGGGCTGCGCGATCGGGTGCAGGCGGTGGTGCTGGCCTATGAGACCGGCCTGATCACCCCGGGTGCCCTGTCCTGATCTGACGGCCGGGACAGGGCCGGGGTGTTCCGGTCAGGCCTTCGCGGCGTCCTCGGTGGTGGCCACGGGGACGTTCTCCGGGAAGTGGCAGGCGACGCGGTGGCCGCCGGCCAGCTCCTCGAGCGGCGGCTCGACGGTCTTGCAGATGTCCTGCGCCTTCCAGCAGCGCGTGTGGAAACGGCACGCGGGCGGCGGGTTGAGCGGGCTCGGCACGTCGCCGGTGAGGCGGATCCGCTCGCGGTCCCTGCGCACCTTGGGGTCGGGCACCGGCACCGCCGACAGCAGCGCGTTGGTGTAGGGGTGCATGGGCGCGGTGTAGAGACGCTTGCGGTCGGCGATCTCGACGATCTTGCCGAGATACATGACCGCCACCCTGTCGCTGATGTGGCGCACCACAGACAGGTCGTGGGCGATGACCACGTAGGTCAGGTCGAGCTCGTTCTGCAGGTCTTCCAGCAGGTTGACGACCTGGGCCTGGATGGACACGTCCAGCGCGGAGACCGGCTCGTCGGCGATGATGAGCTTGGGCTTCAGCGCGAGGGTGCGGGCGATGCCGATGCGCTGCCGCTGACCGCCGGAGAACTCGTGCGGGTAGCGGTTGTAGTGCTCGGGGTTGAGGCCGACCAGCTCAAGGATGTCCTGCACGGCCTTCTTGGTGCCGTTTTCGGTCTTGACGCCCTGGATGCGGAACGGCGCGCCGACGATGGCGCCGACCGTGTGCCGGGGGTTGAGCGACGAGTAGGGATCCTGGAAGATCATCTGCATGTCGCGGCGCAGCGGGCGCAGCTTGCCCTGGCCCATGTGGCTGATGTCGCGCCCCTCGAAGACGACCTTGCCTCCGGTGGGCTCCAGCAGCCGGGTCACCAACCGGCCGGTGGTGGACTTGCCGCAGCCCGACTCCCCCACCAGTCCCAGGGTCTCGCCCTTGAACACGTCGAAGCTGATCCCGTCCACCGCCTTGACGGCGCCGACCTGCCGCTTGAGCAGGCCTTTGGTGACGGGGAAGTGCTTCTCGAGGTTGTGCACCGAAAGAAGCGGCTCATTCTCGCTCACTGGGTCTCCAGCACTGGCTTGATCTCGTTCTCCCACAGCGTCCGCCGCTCCGTCCTGGTCATGTGGCAGCGCACCAGGTGCCCGCGCTCCGTCGGAGCCAGGTCCGGCACCTCGGTGGAGGCGCGGCCTTCCGTACGGTCGGCGTACGGGCAGCGGGGGTGGAAGGCGCAGCCCGCAGGCACGTTGATGAGCGACGGCGGGGAGCCCTTGATCGGCATCAGCCGCTCGGTCCGCTCCCGGTCGAGGCGGGGCATGGAGCCCAGCAGACCCCAGGTGTAGGGGTGCTCGGGGTTGTAGAAGATGTCGTCGGCCTTGCCGTACTCGACGCACTTGCCGCCGTACATCACCAGGATGTCGTCCGACAGCTCGGCCACGACGCCGAGGTCGTGGGTGATGATGATCAGCGCGGAGTTGAACTCACGCTGCAGGTCACGCATCAGGTCGAGGATCTGGGCCTGCACGGTCACGTCGAGCGCGGTGGTGGGCTCGTCGGCGATGAGCAGCTCGGGGTCGCACGACAGCGCCATGGCGATCATGGCGCGCTGGCGCATGCCGCCGGAGAACTCGTGCGGGTAGCTGTCGACGCGCCCGGCCGGCTCGGGGATCCCGACGCGGCCGAGCAGGTCGATCGCGTGCTTGCGCGCCACCTGCTTGCTGACGTCGTGGTGGATCCGGTAGGCCTCGATGATCTGGTGGCCGACGGTGTAGTAGGGGTGCATCGACGACAGCGGATCCTGGAAGATCATCGCCATCCTCTTGCCGCGCAGGGTGCGCACGTGCTCGGCCGAGGCTGCGACGAGCTCCTCGCCGTCGAGCCAGATCTCACCGGAGATCTTGGCCCGGCCGCCCTTGTGCAGGCCGAGGATGCCGAGGCTGGTCACGCTCTTGCCGGAGCCGGACTCGCCCACGATGCCCAGGGTCTGGCCGCGCTCGATGCCGAAGGTCAGGCCGTCGACGGCCCTGACGAGCCCGTCGTCGGTGGGGAAATGGATCTGCAGATCCTTGACGTCCAGGAAGCTCACGACAACCTCACCCTCGGGTCGACCACGGCGTAGAGGAGGTCGACGATCAGACTCGCGACCACCACGAAGCCGGCGGCGAACAGGACCACGCCCATGACCTGCGGCAGGTCCTGGTTTCTGATGGCCAGGATGGCGAACTGGCCGAGTCCGGGCAGAGTATAGGTGGTCTCGGTGAGCACGGCGCCGCCGATCAGCAGGCCGAAGTCGATGCCGAACAGGGTGAGGATCGGTGTCAGCGCGGCGCGCAGGCCGTGTTTCACCACGACGTCGCGTTCGCGCAGGCCTTTGGCGCGGGCGGTGCGGATGTAGTCCTCGCCCATGGTCTCCAGCATGCCCGCGCGGGTGAGCCTGGCATAGCTCGCCGCGAACAGGAACGCCAGCGTGATCCATGGCAGGAGCAGGTTGTAGGCCCACTCGGCGGGATTCTCCGTCAGGTCCGTCCACGCCCCGCCGGGCGGGGTCCAGCCGAGGCCGTAGCTGAAGACGACCAGGGAGACCATGCCGGTGAAGAAGATGGGCAGCGACACGCCGGCGAGCGCGGTGCCCATGGACAGGCGGTCGAAGAAGCTGCCGCGGCGCAGCGCGGACAGCACGCCCACGGACACGCCGAAGACCACCCAGAGGAAGGCGGCCCCGATGGCCAGGGAGAAGGTCACCGGCATGCGGTCGAGCAGATCCGGCCAGACGGGCTGTCCGCTGATGAAGGAGTAGCCGAGGCAGGGCGCCGGGCACTGCTCGACACCGGCTCCGTAGTCGTACTCGGCTCCGGCGAAGATGCCCTTGAGGAACCGGCCGTACTGCACCACGATCGGGTCGTTGAACCCGAGCCTCTCGGCGACGAGAGCCACCGTCTCCGGTGTGGCCGCGCGGCCGACGTAGCGCGAGGCGAGGGCCTCAGGGCTGGAACCGGCCCACTGCGGCACCACGAAGAAGATGCCGAAGGTGACCATGCTGATGACGATCAGCATGGCGAGAGCGCCGATGATTCGTCTGATGATGTATGTGAGCACCGCTACCGGCCGGATGGCCTGCCCGTCGCCGGGCAGGCCATCCCTGCCTTCACCTGCCTTCGCTTAGATCCCCGAACATCGCCTGGTCACTCGACGCCGAGCAGCACGTAGTCGTACATGCTCTGGCCCTCGTTGTAAGCGATGTTCGTCACGCCCTGGCCGCGCAGGAGCAGCGCCTTGGCCCAGACCACCGGGAGGATGGAGGCGTCCTCCATGACCTTCTTGTCCACGTCGACCCACAGCTTGGCGCGGGCGGCGTCGTCGAGCTCGGCGGAGGCCTGGTCGATCAGCTTGTCAACCTCGGGGTTCTTGACACTGAGGTTGTAGTTGCCGGCGTCGCGGATGGTGCGGCTGTCGACGATCGCCTGCAGGAAGCCGTAGCCGTCAGGCCAGTCGGAGCCCCAGCCGTGACCGGCGAGGCCGATGCCGTTCTTCTTGACGTAGTCGGTGTTACCGGCGTAGTCGGAGAAGTAGCTGGAGGCCGGGAAGCCCTTGAGGGTCAGCTTGATGCCGACCTTGGACAGCGCCTGCTCCATCGCCTCGGCCAGCGCCTTCTCACGCGGGCGGTCGGCGCGGAACGTCATCGTGGTGGAGAAGCCGTTGGGCTGGCCGCAGGCGGTGAGCGCCGCCTTGGCCTTGGCGATGTCGCCCTTGTTGCCCTCGGACGGGTAGATGTCGAACTTCTCCTGGCCGACGATGGGCGGCGGCATCACGTTGGTGGCGATGTCGCCACCGGCGACCTCGCCTCCGTAGGCGGTCTGGTTGGCGACGCGGTCCGCGGCGAACATCACGGCCTTGCGGCACTCGACGTTGTCCAGGGGCGGGTTGTCCGGGATGACCGAGACGTACCAGAGCCTGGGGATGGTCGGGTTGTCCGTGCGGGCCTTCAGGGCGGGGTCGGGGAGGACCTTGCCCAGCGCGGCCGGCTGCAGACCGGTGCCCGGAATGTCGAGGTGGATGTCGCCGGAGATGAGCTGGTTGTCCAGGTCATCGGCGTTGACATTCAGCTGGACCTCGATGCGGTCCGGCAGCGCGGGACGGTTGGGGTCGGTCGCCGCGTCCCACTGGTCGTTGCGGACCAGGGCGAACTTCTTGCCGATCTCGTTCGTCTCGAACTTGTACGGGCCGGACGAGATGACCTTCTCGCGGTACTTCGCGCCGGTGTCCTTGTCCTTCGGCACCGGGGCGGTCATCGGCATCTGAACGATGTAGTCGAACGACGCGAACGGCTTCGTCAGGTGGAAGACGACCGTCTGGTCGTCCGTCGCCTCGACGGCCGACTTGTAGTCGACGTCGGGGGTCTTGTAGACGCCCTTGAAGTCCTTCGGCCAGGCGAGCAGCTCGTTGAGGTAGGACGGGCCGTGGGGGAAGGTCTCCTTGTCCCAGGTCCTGGCCACCGCGTAGGCGACGTCCTTGGCCGTGATCGGCGTGCCGTCCTCGTACTTGAGACCGGCCTTGATCTTGTACGTCCAGGTCTTGCCCTCGTCGCTCGGCTCGCCAAGGCCTTCGGCCAGGTCGGGCACGACGGTGTTGCCCTCGGGGCCGGGACCGGGCTTGTACATCGTCAGCGTCCGCCAGTACAACCGGCCGAAGTTGAACGAGTAGCCGTAGTAGGTGTCACCCGGGTCCAGGCTGTCCCAGTCGCCCGAATGGGCTGCCTTCAGCGTCCCGCCCTTCTTGGTGGAAGGGTTGAACACCTCGGTCAGTGCGGCGTTGGCCGCGGGTTGCGCGGCGCCGCCCGACGCCGACTGGGCGGGCTGCTGGGGTGTGTCGCCCCCTCCGCCGCCACAGGCGGAGAGCACCAGGGCGAGCGCCGCTGTCGCGGCCGCTGCCAGTGCGGATTTCCTTCTCATTGACTACCCCTTGTTAGTGGAGATGGGGATTGGAGCATGGGCGAAGATCAGTGCGCCCGCGGGTCGAAGGCATCCCTCAGCCCGTCGCCGAACAGGTTGAACGCCAGAACCGTGATGAAGATCGCCAAACCAGGGAAGATCACGAAGTGCGGGAGCGTGTAGAAGCGCACCGCTTCCGAGAGCATGCCGCCCCAGGTGGGAGTGGGCGGGTTGATGCCGACCCCCAGGAAGGACAGCGCCGCCTCGAACAGGATGTTGGTGGGGATGAGCAGCGTCGCGTAGACCAGGATGGGCGCGATCAGGTTGGGCAGGATCTCGCGGAACAGGATGTAGCCGTTGCGCGCCCCCAGGCTCCGCGCGGCGTCGACGAACTCACGCTCACGCAGGGAGAGGGTCTGGCCGCGGACGATGCGGCCGATGCTGGGCCAGCTGAAGAAACCGATGATGAAGATCAGCATCGCGATCCGCAACGAGTTGCCCTCGAGGCCGAATCCCTTGTCGGGGATCACTCCCGCCAGCGCGATGGCGAAGACCAGGAGCGGGAAGGCGAGGAAGACGTCCATGAGGCGGCCGATCACCTGGTCGACCCAGCCGCCGAAGTAGCCGGCGATCACGCCCATGACCGTGCCGATGACGACCGACAGGATCGTGGCCGTGAAGCCGATCAGCAGCGAGATGCCGGCGCCGGCGACGATGCGACTGAAGATGTCACGGCCGTTGACGGGCTCGACACCCAGGAGGTATTCGGCCCCCATGCTGCCGGCGTTGCCCTTGGGCAGCAGGGTGGCGGGGTCGATCTGGTCCTGGTGGAACTCCAGGGGCGGGTGCCCGATGGCGGCGATGATCGGCGTGGCGAAGATCGCCACGAGGATGAGCACCAGCACGGTGATGCCACCAGCCAGAGCGACCTTGTCTCGTCGCAGCCGCATCCAGGCGATCCTGGTGAGGGATCGCCCCTGAACGGCCTTGCCCGCCCCCGTGAGCACGGCCTCCGGCTGCGCCTCTGCCGCGGAACCGGAAACGTCGAGCGGTGCGGTCATGCCGGATAGCCCCCTGGATTTCAGACGACGTTGTCTGTTGGTTCTGGTACAGACCGCTCGTCGCGACCTCAGGAGGCAGGATGTATGGCCTGAGCTGCGCTGACTAGTCCCTCAGGCCGCTATGTGGCTCAACTGTGATTGACGCGAAACTCATTCGTATCGATCTTGATGGGATTGTCTACGGCCAGTCCCGGTTACGTCTCGGAACTGTGACACAATCCGGCTCAACTGATGCCACGGCGTTTGAGAAGATCCTCGATGTCCGAGAAGTCGTCATCGCCGGTGCTCTTCTTGCGCGGTTCGACGGCGGGCTTGGCCGCCGCAGGCCGGGCAGCCGGCTGCCCCGCGGGGGCCTCCGGTGCCGCCTCACGCGCCTTCTTGCCACCGCCCGCCTTGGCCAGCTTGCGGCCTCGCAGCACGCCCGACGTCACGAACAGCACCACCGACAACCCTGCCACGGCCACGCCCGCCCACACCACCGGGTTGAACACCAGGCTCGTCACGAACCCCACGAGGGTCGAGCCGATGGTCCACAGCGCCTGCAGCGCCCCGGTCAGGTAGGCCGCCAGCGGCAGCAGCGCCCACGCGGCCGCCCGCATCCCGGACGCGGCACCCCGGCGCCGGAACGCCAGGAAGCTCAGCACCAGGCCGGCGGCGGTCACTCCGACGCACAGCGGAAACCATGCGATCTGGCTGTAAAGCATTCGAGCCACCCTCCGTCTTCGGCTACGCCTCCATCCTGGCACGCGATATGGCGCGTGTTCCTCCTCCGCGAGAACCACCGTTCCCCTAGGGGATGAGCGATCCATGCCCGTACGGGGTCCGCGTCCGGTTGAGGTCACCGTCCGTGACATCACCTCACCGTACGGCCCGCGTCACCTACGGACAGTGATGGACCGAGAAGTCGAGCCACTCAGGCGAAGCCACTCAGGCGAAGCCACTCAGGCGAAGCCACTCAGGCGAAGCCACTCAGGCGAAGCCGCTCAGGTGTGGATGAGGGCACGGAGGGCCGGGACGCCGATACCGGACAGGGAGGGGACGACCAGCCGGCCGGGGGCCGCGTCGATGGGCAGGAGGCTCGGCACGGCCACCACCGCGCAGCCTGCGGCCGTGGCGGCGGCCACCCCCGTCGGGGAGTCCTCCAGGACGACGCAGCGGACCGGCTCCACGCCGAGCAGGCGGGCGGCCGTCAGGTAGGGCTCGGGGTCGGGTTTGGTACGGGTGACGTCGTCGGCGGTGACGACGGCGTCGAAGCGGTCCCGGCCCACGCCCTTGAGCACCGCGTCGGCGATCTCCCTCAGCGATGACGTGACCAGCGCCACCGGCACCCCCTCGTCGCGCAGCGCGTCGAGCAGCTCGCCGGCTCCTGGCATGACGCGTACGCCTCCCGCCAGGCGGGACACCATGTTGGAGACCATCGCCTCGCGCACCGACGCCGCTGAAGCGGTGGAGCCGGACACAGCGAGCATGTAGTCGACGGTCCGCTCCATGGAACCGCCCACCAGATGCGTCTGGTGCTCGGGCGTCCACTCGCCGCCGAGCCCCGCCATCACCTGGGTCTCGACCTCCAGCCACACCCTCTCGGTGTCGACGAGGAGCCCGTCCATGTCGAAGAAGACCGCTTCCATACATCCCCCGATCGCTGCTGCCTGCCCGCCATTGTCGCCGCCGGCCATCCGCCACCGGCAAGCGCCCCTCGCCCTCCCGGTCACCGACCCGCCGCCGACCCCGCCCGGTGGCCGTGGCGGATGACCCGTGACTCATGGATCGTGGTCGTCGGCCTTCCTCCGGTCATGGTCACCGGCTGCCGGTCACCAGCGTCGCCCACCGGCCACCGGAGGCCACGGGCCGCCCGCCCAAACCAGCTGACTGCCACCCACGACCAGCCACAATGACCGGTCACCGTGGCCGGAAGCCATCGCCGGCGGCCGGCGCCGATGCCTTCCGGCGGAAACCGTTCGCCCGGGGCCGGTCGCCTGCGGGCGTGCGGGCGACCGGTCAGACGTTGAAGTATTTGGCCTCCGGGTGGTGGGCGACCAGCGCGGAGGTCGCCTGCTCGGGGTGGAGCTGGAACTCCTCCGACAGCGTGACCCCGATCCGCTCCGGACCGAGCAGCTGGAAGAGCTGCTGCTGGTCCTCCAGGTTGGGACAGGCAGGGTAGCCGAAGGAGTAGCGGCAGCCCTGGATGTTGACCTTGAGCATGTCGTCGAGGGACTCCGCGCCGCCGATCCCCCACTCCGAGCGGACCCTGGCGTGCCAGTATTCCGCCAGCGCCTCGGTGAGCTGCACCGACAGCCCGTGCAGCTCCAGGTAGTCGCGGTAGGCGTCCTTGGCGAACAGCTCGGCCGTGGCCTCGGAGATCTTGCCGCCCATCGTGGCCACCTGGAAGCCGACCACGTCGACCTCGCCGGAGTCCTTGCCGCGGAAGAAGTCGGACAGGCACAGGTGCCGGTCGCGGCGCTGGCGCGGGAAGGTGAAGCGGGTGCGCTCGTCGCCGGCCTCGTCGAGGACGATGAGCGAGTCGCCGTCGCTGACGCACGGGAAGTAGCCGTAGACGACGGCCGCCTCCAGCAGCCCCTCGGTCTGCATGCGCTCCAGCCACATGCGCAGGCGCGGGCGGCCCTCGGTCTCGACCAGCTCGTCGTAGCCGGGGCCGTCGCCGCCCCTGGTCGGCTTGAGACCCCACTGGCCGAGGAAGAGCGCCCGCTCGTCGAGGAAGGCCGCGTAGTCGGTCAGCGGGATGCCCTTGACGATGCGGTCGCCGTGGAACGGCGGCTTCGGGACCGGGTTGTCGGCGGCCACGTCGGAGCGGGACGGCAGCTCCTCGACCGGGGTGCGGGTCAGCACCGCGCCGGTCTTGACGCGGCGCTCGCGCAGCGGCGGCAGCGTGGCCCCCTTGACGCCCCGCTTGACGGCCATGAAGGCGTCCATCAGGCGCAGGCCCTCGAACGCGTCACGGGCGTAGCGGACCTCGCCGGAGAACACCTCCGCCAGGTCCTGCTCGACGTAGGCGCGGGTGAGCGCGGCGCCGCCGAGCAGCACCGGGTAGCGCTCGGACAGGCCCCTGGAGTTCATCTCCTCCAGGTTCTCCTTCATGATCACGGTCGACTTGACCAGCAGGCCCGACATGCCGATGACGTCGGCCTTCTGCTCGTCGGCCGCCTCCAGGATGGCCGAGACCGGCTGCTTGATCCCCAGGTTGACCACCTGGTAGCCGTTGTTGGACAGGATGATGTCGACGAGGTTCTTGCCGATGTCGTGCACGTCGCCCTTGACCGTGGCCAGCACGATGCGGCCCTTGGTCTCGCCCTCGACCCGGTCCATGTGCGGCTCCAGGTGGGCGACGGCGGTCTTCATCACCTCGGCCGACTGCAGCACGAACGGCAGCTGCATCTGGCCGGAGCCGAACAGCTCGCCCACCGTCTTCATGCCGTCGAGCAGCACGTCGTTGATGATCTCGAGCGCGGGGCGCTGGGCGAGCGCATCTTCGAGGTCGGCATCCAGGCCCTTCTTCTCGCCGTCGATGATGCGCCGCTTGAGCCGTTCCCACAGGGGCAGAGCGGCCAGCTCCTCGGCCTTGCCTGCGCGCACCGCCGCCGCGTCGACGCCCTCGAACAGGTCCATGTACCGCTGCAGCGGGTCGTAGCCCTCGCGGCGCCGGTCGTAGACCATGTCGAGCGCGACCTGCCGCTGCTCGTCGGGGATGCGGGCCATCGGGACGATCTTGGAGGCGTGCACGATGGCGGAGTCGAGCCCCGCGTTGACGCACTCGTTGAGGAAGACCGAGTTGAGCACCATGCGGGCGGCCGGGTTGAGGCCGAAGCTGATGTTGGACAGGCCCAGGGTGGTCTGCACCGCCGGGTAGCGGCGCTTGAGCTCGCTGATGGCCTCGATGGTCTCCAGGCCGTCACGCCTGGTCTCCTCCTGGCCGGTGGCGATGGGGAAGGTGAGGCAGTCGACGATGATGTCCTCGACCCGCATGCCCCAGTTGCCGACCAGGTCGTCGATCAGGCGGGAGGCCACGCGCACCTTCCAGTCGGCGGTGCGCGCCTGGCCCTCCTCGTCGATGGTCAGCGCGACCACGGCCGCGCCGTGCTCGCTCACCAGCCGCATGATCCGCTGGAAGCGGGAGTCGGGGCCGTCGCCGTCCTCGTAGTTGACGGAGTTGACGGCCGCCCGCCCGCCCAGCATCTCCAGCCCGGCCTGCAGGACCGCCGGCTCGGTCGAGTCGAGCATGATCGGCAGCGTGGAGGCGGTGGCGAAGCGGAAGGCCAGCTCCTTCATGTCGGCGACGCCGTCGCGTCCGACGTAGTCGACGCACAGGTCGAGCATGTGCGCGCCGTCGCGGGCCTGGTCGCGGGCCGTCTCGACGCAGTCGTCCCAGCGGCCCTCCAGCATGGCCTCACGGAAGGCCTTGGAGCCGTTGGTGTTGCAGCGCTCGCCGATCGCCAGGTAGGAGGTGTCCTGGCGGAACGGGACGCTCTGGTAGAGGGAGGACGCGCCGGGCTCCGGGTGCGGGCGGCGGGCGACGGGCTGCCTGCCGCGCACCCGCTCGACCACCTGCCGCAGATGCTCGGGGGTGGTGCCGCAGCAGCCGCCGACCAGCGACAGGCCGTAGTCGCGGGCGAAGGTGTCGTGGGCGCCGGCCAGCTCCTCCGCGCTGAGCGGGTAGTAGGCGCCGTCGGAGGTCAGCACCGGCAGGCCGGCGTTGGGCATGCACGACAGCTTCAGGCGGGAGTGGCGGGCGAGGTAGCGCAGGTGCTCGCTCATCTCGGCGGGGCCGGTGGCGCAGTTGAGGCCGATCACGTCGACGCCTAGCGGCTCGATCGCGGTGAGGGCGGCGCCGATCTCGGAGCCGAGCAGCATCGCGCCGTTGGTCTCGATCGTCACCTGGGCGATGATCGGCACGTCGCGCCCGGCGGTCTCGATCGCCCGCTTGGCTCCGATGACGGCGGCCTTGACCTGGAGCAGGTCCTGGCAGGTCTCGATGATCAGCGCGTCGGCGCCGCCCGCGATCAGGCCGGCCGCGTTGTCGCGGTAGGCGTCGCGCAGGCTCTCGTAGGGCAGGTGGCCGAGGGTGGGGAGCTTGGTGCCGGGCCCCATCGAGCCGAGCACGAACCGCGGCTGCTCCGGGGTCGACCAGTGGTCGGCCCGCTCGCGCGCGATCCTCGCGCCGGCCTCGGAGTATTCGAAGACCTTGGCGCCGATGTCGTACTCCGCCAGCGCGGCCAGGTTGGCGCCGAAGGTGTTGGTCTCCACGCAGTCGACGCCCACCGCGAAGTAGGCGTCGTGGACATCGCGCACGATGTCGGGCCGCGTGACGTTGAGGACCTCGTTGCAGCCCTCGTGGCCTTCGAAGTCGTCGAGCGTCGGGTCCTGCGCCTGAAGCATGGTCCCCATCGCGCCGTCGGCGACGATCACACGCTGGGACAGCACTTCACGGAAGGACGAGGAGATGCTCATGGGCGCAAGCTTATCGGCTGCCCTCCGGACGATTGGCTGTCGTCCCAGCAGTTGAACATCACATCCATGAGGGCACGGACGGCGCTGCCCCGCCGGGCTCGCCGGCACTCCCGGCTCGCCCCTCCCTCTATGGGGCCCGGCGGCGCCACCTCCGTCCTGGCCTGCGCCTACCTGGCCCGGCCGGACCGGGTGCGCGCCGGCGTGAGCCCCGCGAGGCGCTCGTCGTCCGGCCCGCCGGACGGCGGGCGCCACTGATCGCGCTTACCACGTGACATGAGTGCCTCCTCACCACATAGGCTTAGCGGAATGGTGGAGACAGGAGGCGACACGTGATCGAGCTCGAAGGGCTCCCCGAGCTCGTCGACCCGGTGCTCATTGCCGCGTTCGAGGGGTGGAACGACGCGGGCGAGGCTTCGAGCGGTGTGATCGCCCATCTCGAGGCCGCCTGGAAGGCCGAGCCGCTGGCCGAGCTCGACCCTGACGACTACTACGACTTCCAGGTCACCCGGCCCGTCGTGGAGATGGGCGACGGCCTGACGCGGTCGATCGTCTGGCCGACCACCCGGTTGCTGCACGCGCGCCCGCCGGGCAGCGAGCGCGACGTGGTGCTGCTGCGCGGCATCGAGCCCAACATGCGCTGGCGCTCGTTCTGCGCCGACATCGTCGAGGTCTGCCGCGAGCTCGGCGTGGAGCTCGCGGTGATGCTGGGCGCGCTGCTCAACGACTCTCCGCACACCCGCCCGGTGCCGATCCTGGGCAGCGCCACCGACGAGGCCCTGGCGCGCTCGACCAACCTGGAGCTCAGCCGCTACGAGGGGCCGACGGGCATCGTCGGCGTGCTGCAGCACGCCTTCGGCGAGGCGGACCTCGACGCCGTCACGCTGTGGGCGTCGGTGCCGCACTATGTGGCCCAGCCGCCCAACCCCAAGGCCACCCTGGCGCTGCTGCGGCGCATGGAGGACCTGCTGGAGATCCCGATGCCGCTGGGCGACCTCGACGAGGAGGCCCGCGCGTGGGAGCTGGGCGTGGACGAGCTCGCCTCGCAGGACAGCGAGGTGGCCGAATACGTCAAGGAGCTCGAGGAGCGCAAGGACGCCGCCGAGCTGCCCGAGGCCAGCGGCGACGCGATCGCCGCCGAGTTCGAGCGCTACCTGAGGCGCCGGGACCGCGACACCGACGGCTGACCGTACGCGATCCTCGGAATCGCGACGGCCGGCCGTACGACACCTTGGGCGAGAAGCACGGCGTGCCACGCGCCGCCGGCTGCCGACTCATAAAGTGCCCAAACGCCGTACTTTTACGGAATACGGGTTCATAATCGAGTTTTACGTGTCTGCGCACGTTAGGCGGATCATGGCGACTTCCCCCGGTGACCCGCACCAGACCAGCCAGGACACCAGGAGGCGCGTCCTCCAGATGGCCGCACCGCTCCGAGCGGACCGCGTCGACGGCTCGGTCGACCACTTCCTCGCCATGCTCCAGGACCGGCTCCCGCTGTGGATACGCATCCTGAACGACCTGTCACACCTCGCCGGCAAGGGCAGGGTGCGGGACAACCTGGTCCCGGTGGCGCGGGCGGGCATCGACTACTACGTGGACGTGCAGTCGGCCGCGCTGCCCGCGTTCACCTCTCCCTCGGTCACCGTACGTTTCCGCCAGGCGCTCAGGGAGAACGGCCTCGGCCCTCCGACGGAGACCGCGCCGCTGGCCCACTATCTGGACGCCGAGCGGCGGCTGGGCCGGGTCGCCGCGCAGGTGGATCCGGAGGCGAGCGCCCGGCTGCTGCTGGCGGGCTGTTTCCACCACGCCTACATCGAGATGTTCGTGGGCGCGGACGCGGGCCCGACGCGCGACGTCGGCGCCGAGGAGATCGTCCGCGAGCTCCGCCTGGAGCCCTTCCCCGGCTGACCCCGCGGCGCGGGGTCAGCCCGTCGCGCGGGTAACCGTGCGCGCGGCCAGTCGCCTGGCCTCGTCGTACCGGTGCCAGACGAGGGCCGCGACGTCGGCGCCGAGCGGAGCGCTGACCAGGTCGGCGCCCGCCGCCACCATGCGGGAGTGGAAGTAGCCGGGCGCCAGCAGGTAGGAGGCGACGGCCACCCGCGCGGCCGGCCCGGAGCGGAGCCGGTCCATGGCCTCCTCCAGCGTCGGCGTGCCCGCCGAGGCGAACGCCGCCGTGACCGGGCGGGCCAGGCGCACGGCGAGCCGGTGGGCGGCGGCCCGTACGTCGGCCAGCCCGGCAGGGTCGGAGGAGCCGGCGGCGCCCAGGATGACGGCGTCGGTGGCACGCAGGCCGGCGCGCACCAGGCGGCGGGCGAGCGCCGTCGTCAGCAGCGGATGCGGCCCGAGCCTGGCGGCGATGAGCGCGTCGGGGCGGTGCTCGGCGATGACGTTCGGCAGGTCGATGTGGACGTGGTAGCCGCCGGCGAGCAGCAGCGGGACCACGACGACCGGACCGGGGACGGCGGGCAGCACCTCCGACAGCAGCGGCGAGCTGATCTCGAGGTAGCTCAGCTCGACGCGGTGCCCGGCGCGGGCCCGCCGGACGGCCGCGGCCAGCGCGGCCAGGGTCTGCTCCCCCTCCTCGCTTCTGGTGCCATGGGCGGCCAGGACGAGCGTGGGTGTCACAGGCCTGCCTCGTAGGTGCAGGCGAGGCGGTAGCCGCGCTTGACGACCGTCTCGACGATCCCGGCCGGGCCGAGGGCGCGGCGCAGGCGGGTGATGGCCATCTCGACGGCGTGCTCGGCGGAGTCCCTCGCGAGGCTGCCCGGCAGCACGGTGCGCAGGTCGGCGCGGGACACGACGTGGCCGGGCTTGTCGGCCAGGCGTTTGAGCACCGACATCGGGGCGGGCGGGAGCGGTCTGAGCTCGCCGTCGACGACGACGGCGTGGCCGCGGATCTCCAGCCGGTGCTCGCCGGCGTCGAGCCGGGTGACGGAGTGCTCGGGCAGGTGCCTGGCCAGGGCGCGGGCCAGGGCGCCCAGCCGCGCGCGGTCGGGCTGCAGGGTGGGCACGCCGCGGGCGGCCAGCGGGCCGGCCGTGACGGGGCCGACGCAGGCGGCGACGGCGGAGCCGGAGAAGGCCGCGAGCAGCGCGTCCTCCAGGCCCTCCGCACGGGCCGCGCCGAGCATGGCGTGCACGGCGGGCGCGCTGGTGAAGGCCACCGCGTCGATCGCGCCGGAGATCGTCTGGGTGATGAGGCGGCGCAGCGGGGAGGGGTCGCGGTAGGGCAGCCAGCGGTAGACCGGGATCTCGATCACCTCGGCCCCCGCCTCCCGCAGCTCGGCGACGAAGTCGGTCAGCGGCTCGCCGTGCTGCTGCACGGCGATGCGGCGGCCGTTCAGGTCCTGGGCCAGGAGGTACTGCTTGACCTCCTGGCACGATTCGGTGGCGGGGGTCCAGTGGTCGTTCAGGCCGGCGGCGCGGACGGCTCCCCTGGCCTTGGGCCCGCGGGTCAGCAGGCGGGCCTTGGCCAGGTGGTCACCCAGGTCTCCGGACAGGCCCCAGCCTTCGGCGGCCGCCATCCAGCCGCGGAAGCCGACGCCGGTGGTGACCACCACGTCGTCGATGGGTCCTTCCAGGCTCTCCCTGGTGGCGGCGAGCAGGTCGGCGTCCTCGGCGAGCGGCACCAGCCGGATCGCCGGGGCGCTCAGCACGCGGGCGCCGCGACGTTCGAGCAGCGCGCCGAACTCCTCGCGCCGCCTGGTGGCGGTGACGCCCACGGTGAAGCCCGACAGCGCGTCAGGCGCCGTCTCCGGCGAGGGGGCGGTGTCCTCGATGGGTTGCGCACTCATGCGAACACCTCGTCATAGGTCGGGTCTGCCGGGAGGCCTGGCCGGGCCCCGAGCACCCGGCCAGGCATCACAGGCACGTGAACCGAAAGTGAGATCACGTCCTCGATAGTGCTTTTGGCTGGTTTCCGGGCTGGGTCTCTTCTGTTACCACTGTGCTACAAGCCAGAACCCCCACGATTGGCGATCCCGGCGGGCGGGAACCCCTCCGATGTGCCACGCGATCTATCGGGGAGTTGCGGGTGACAACGCTGCCCATCCGGACGTTCGACGATCCGGTGCTGCGCTCGGTCGCGGCGCCGGTGCGGGACTTCGATCGCGAGCTGCGCAGGCTCGTCAAGTCGCTGACCGCCACGCTGCGGGCCGGAGCCGGCCGGGCCGGCCTGGCCGCGCCCCAGCTCGGGGTGCCGCTGCGGGTGCTGGTCTACTCCTATGACGGCGCGTCCGGCCATCTGGTCAATCCGCGGCTGGAGCTGTCGCAGCGGCGGATCACGGCCGACGAGGCGTGCCTGTCGGCGCCTGGCGTCTGGTGGCCGCTGGAACGTTCTTACATGGTCACGGCGCGTGGCCGCGACATGTTCGGCAAGCCCGTCACCGTGCGGGCGCTGGGCGTACTGGCCAGGGTGCTGCAGCACGAGACCGACCATCTCGACGGGGTGCTGTTCAGTGACCACCTCGAAGCGAGCGAGCGGGAGCGGTTCCTGGCGGCGGCATTCACCGCGGAATGAGGGCTCGCCGCTGTTCGGGATCGGTTCCGCCCCAGACTCCGTGGGTCTGGCCGCTGGTGATCGCATAATCGAGGCAGGGCTCGCGCACCGGGCAGCTCCGGCAGACGGCCTTGGCACGTTCCACCTGCGACTGACCGGGGCCCTGGAGCGAGATCGGGAAGAACAGCTCCGGGTCGAGGTCCAGGCAGGCGGCGCTGCGTGACCATTCGAGCTTCATCATCATATGCCTCGCGTACCCATGCGAAATCGGGTCATACCTCTTCAAACAGGTGATCCCAGTCGTCCAGGAACCTTTCGAGCCCGTAACGGGCCAGCGCGGCGGCCCGCGCGGCCTTGCCCGCCTGGGATGCGCGCTCCGGATCGTGCACGAAATCCTCGAGCGCGTCGGCCAGCACGCCGACCCTGGTGGAGACGACGCCCGCCTCGGGCGGCACCGCTTCCACGGCCTCGGTGGCGGCGAGCGCCACGACGGGCATGCCGAGCGTCATCGCCTCGATGAGCGCCAGCCCGAGCGACGTCCACCGGTAGGGGTGCAGGTAGGCGCGCCGCCTGGCGAGCTCGGCGTGCATCCGCGCCTGCGGCAGGTCCTCGTACGTCCCGTACGGCAGGCCGTCGACCTTCATGCCGAACAGGTCGAGCGGCACTCTGGCGGCGAAGCGCGGCAGCAGGTCGGTCCCCGCCACGCGGGTGCGCCTGACGGGCTCGTTCACCACGACCCCGGCCGCTGCCAGCTCGCCGGTGTAGAGGTGGCCGGGATCCGGGATGCCGTGCTCGATCACCCGGGTGGGCGCCCTGCCGCTGTCCCAGAACAGCTCGTTGAAGTGGGTCACGTGCACGACCGTGATGTCGTCGCGCCCGGCGAGCGGGTGCCTGGTGCGGGGAACGTCGCCGACGGGGGTGTTGTGCTCGACGTAGACGCCCGGCAGGTCGCGGCCGAGCCACTCGCGGGCCAGCTCCGGCTCGTGCGGCCGCTGATAGACGATCAGGTCGAGGGGCTCGTCGCGGAGCCGGTCCCAGGGCACCTCGCGGGCGGTGGCGGGCCAGTCGTAGGTCCGGGCTCTCCCCCGCCCGTCAGGACCGCGACCGGGGACGAGCGGCAGCACGTAGTCGTGGCGGCCGCGTACGAAAGAGGTGGTCCACGAGCCGTGGACGTGCCACAGCAGGATCCTCACCAGCGGTTCCAGCCCATCGCCCGGGACCAGGTGACGGCGGCGCCCGCGGTGACGGGGGTGGCGGTGACGGTGTCGCTCAGCACCCGGTCGGCGACGTCGATCAGGTCGGCGGCCACCTCCGGGGCACGCGAGACCTCTTCGCGCAGCGTCTGCGGGGTCGGCACCAGGATGCCGCGGGCGCCGACGGCCCTGGCCGCGTCCATGTCCCTGCCGATGTCGCCCACCACCACGCAGTCGCGCGGGCTCACGTCGAGCACCGCGGCGGCCCTGATCACCAGTCCCGGCGCGGGTTTGCGGCAGGTGCAGCCGTCGCCGTCGTCGTGCACGCAGATCGCCCAGGCGTCGAACGGCCCGAGCAGTTCCTCGACCTTGGCGTTCACCTGCTCCATCTCGTCGGCCGTCAGCAGGCCCTTGGCCACGCCCGACTGGTTGGTGACGACCGCCACCGGCACGTCGGCCCGGCGCAGCCTGCTCAGGGCCTCCAGCGCACCCGGCATGAGCTCCACGCGGGCCGGGTCACCGTTGTACGGGACGTCCCTGATCAGGGTTCCGTCCCGATCGAAGAGCACGGCTCCGGGACGTCGTAGTTCGAACACCATTCACCTCCGTCGCGTGCTCCGCAGCTACCCGGGCGCCAACCCCACAAACAACTACTCAGCGTAATCAATTCCAGGTAGTTTGGCCTGTTTGTGCAGTTCACGGAGGTCGTCGTGTTTGAGAGCCGCTTCTCTCGGTAGCGGTTCTCTTAGTTCTCGGGGGAGGAACGGATGAGATTTCTCGGTATCAACGCGATCTTCCACGACCCGGCCGCCGCGCTGGTGGCCGACGGGCAGGTGGTCGCCGCGGCGGAGGAGGAACGCTTCAGCCGCCGCAAGCACGGCAAGCGGCCGCTGCCGTTCTCCGCGTGGGAGCTGCCGGAGCAGGCGGCCGCCTGGTGCCTGCGCGAAGCGGGGATCGGTCCCGAGGACATCGACGCGGTGGCCTACTCCTACGATCCGGCCCTGGTCCGCCGGCACCCGGACGGCGACTGGGAGGACCTGCGCACCACGTACGCGGTGCGCGCGCCCCTGTTCCTGTCCACTGCGCTGCCCGGACTCGACCCGGCCCAGGTGCGGTTCGTGCCGCACCACGTGGCGCACGCCGCCTCGGCGGGACTCGCCTCACCCTGGCGCGACTGCGCGGTGCTGGTGTGCGACGGGCGCGGCGAGGACGTCTCCCACCTGGCCGGCCGCTACCAGGACGGCGAGCTGGAGGTGCTCGCCGCGCAGCGGCTGCCGCACTCGCTCGGGCTCATGTACGAGGACGTGACCGAGCACCTGGGATTCCTGCGCTCCTGCGACGAGTACAAGGTGATGGCGCTGGCCTCCTACGGCCGGCCGCGCCACCTGGAAGCGCTGCGCGAGCTGGTGCACACCACCGGCGACGGCGGCTTCCACGTCGAGCCCGTCGACTGGAACGGCTACGCCAAGGCGCTGGCCAGGGGCGAGTCGTGGACCTGCGACCACGCCGACCTGGCGGCCAGCGTCCAGGCCCGGCTGGAGGAGGTGCTGCTCGAGCTGGCCCGCTGGCTGCACGAGCGCACCGGCGAGCGCCGGCTGGCCATGGCGGGCGGGGTCGCGCTGAACTGCGTGGCCAACACCCGGCTCCTGGCCGAGGGGCCGTTCGACGAGGTGTGGGTGCAACCGGCCGCCGGCGACTCCGGCACCGCGCTCGGCGGCGCCCTCCACCTGGCGCAGGCTCACGGCGAGCCCGCCGCGCCCATGCCGGGCGCGGCACTCGGCCGCGGCTTCACCGACGAGGAGCTCGGCGCGTGGCTCGACGTGGCCAGGGTCCCGTACTCGCGGCCGCCCGACCTGGCCGCCGCCGTGGCCGCCGAGCTGGCCGCCGACCGGATCGTCGCCTGGTTCCAGGGCAGATCCGAGTACGGCCCGCGGGCGCTGGGCAACCGGTCGCTGCTGGCCCACCCGGGTCACGCGGCCAACACCGAACGGCTCAACGACGTCAAGGGCCGCGAGCAGTTCCGGCCCATCGCGCCCATGGTGCTGGAGTCGCGGGCCGCCGAGATCTTCGGCCGGGGCCCGACGCCGTCGCCGTACATGCTGTTCGTGCACGACGTGCACCCGTCGTGGCGCGACCGGATCCCCGCGGTGGTGCACGTGGACGGCACCGCCCGCGTCCAGACCGTCTCCCCCGCCGCCCACCCGCTGCTCGCCCGCGTGCTCGCGGAGTTCGAGTCGCGGACCGGACTGCCCGTCGTGGTCAACACCAGCCTCAACACCGCAGGGCGGCCGATGGTGGACGACCCCCGTGACGCGCTCGAATGCTTCGGCTCCTCCCCGGTCGAGGTGCTCGTCCTGGGGCCGTACCTGGTGCGGCGCGGAGAGGTGTTCGCCCAGTGATCACTGTCGTGATTCCCACCGTCGGCCGCCCGAGCCTGCGGGTCACTCTCGCCGCGCTCGGACCAGACGTGCCGGTCGTCGTGGTGGACGACCGGCCGGCCGCCCACGCGGCCACCGGCCAGGCGCCGCTCGAGGTGCCGGGGAACGTACGCGTCGTCCGCTCCGGCGGGCGCGGGCCTGCGGCCGCCCGCAACGCGGGCTGGCGGACCTGCGGCACCCCGTGGGTGGCGTTCCTGGACGACGACGTGGTGCCGGAGCCCGGCTGGGCCGCTGCCGTCCGGAAGGACCTGGTGGGCCTGGCCGACGACGTGGCGGGCAGCCAGGGGCGCATCGTGGTGCCGCTGCCCCGCGAGCGCCGCCCCACCGACGCCGAGCGCAACACCGCCGGGCTGACCCGCGCCGAGTGGCCCACGGCGGACATGGCCTACCGCCGCACGGCGCTGGAGCGGGTCGGCGGGTTCGACGAGCGCTTCCCGCGCGCCTACCGGGAGGACGCCGACCTGGCCCTGCGGATGTTCGAGGCGGGCTTCCGGCTGGTCAAGGGAACCCGGGTGACGGTCCATCCGGTACGTGACGACGGGTTCTGGTCGAGCGTCCGGTTCCAGCGCGGCAACGCCGACGACGCCCGCATGCGGCGCCGCTACGGCCCCGGCTGGCGGGAGGCCATCGGCGGCGGGCCCCGCAGACTGCGCACGCACGCGCTGACGACCGCCCTCGGCCTCACCGCCGCCGCCTGCGCCGCCTGCGCCGCCGCCGGCGTCCTGGCCGTGCGCCACCGCGCCACCTCTCCGCGCGCGGCCTCGCGTACGCCCGCGGCCTCGCGGGGGGCCGTCCGCGCGGCGCTGCCGCTCGCCGGGGTGGCCGCCGCGGCCGGTTGGGCCGCGCTCACCGCGGAGTTCGCGTGGGCACGGGTGTCGCCCGGCCCCCGCACCTCCCAGGAGGTGCTGCGGATGGTGGTCACCAGCGTGGTGATCCCGCCGGTCGCCTGCGCGCACCGGCTTCGGGGGGAATGGGAGGTACGAAGATGAGCGGTCGCTTGGGGGTGCTGTCACGCCCCAGGCCGGCGGCGGCCGGCGAGCGGGCCGGTGAGCGGCCGCGCCGCCGCCGGGAGCGGGTGCTCGTGGCGCGCCTCGACGACGCGGGAGACGTGCTGCTGGCCGGACCGGCCGTACGGGCCGTGCGGGAGCACGCGCGCGAGGTGGTGATGCTGGCCGGTCCGAACGGCAGGGCGGCCGCCGAGCTGCTGCCCGGCGTGGACCGGGTGATCGAGTGGTGTGCCCCGTGGATCGACAGCGACCCGCCGCCGGTGCACATCGACCGGGTCGCCGAGCTGGTCCAGCGGGTCAGGGGAATCGGCGAGGCGCTGATCCTCACCTCCTTCCACCAGTCGGCGCTGCCGCTGGCGCTGCTGCTGCGGCTGGCCGGAGTGCGGCGGATCGCCGCGATCAGCAACGACTACCCCGGTTCCCTGCTCGACGTCCGGCATGTCGTGGACGAGAGCGTCGACGTGCCGGAGGCGGAACGGATGCTGGAACTCGCCCGCGCCGCCGGATTCGAGCTGCCGCCCGGCGATGACGGCAAACTCGCAGTTCGAAGGCCATTGCCGAATATCGGCCGGGAGATAGGGCAATCACTGGGCGTCGGCGGCGCTGCCGACAGAGGCGCGTATGTCGTGGTGCACCCAGGGACCTCAGCTCCCGCCAGGACCTGGCCGGCCGAAAGGCACCGCCAGACCGTGCGAGAGCTGGTCGACGACGGGCATCAGGTCGTCGTAACCGGTACCGAACGCGAGCTCACCGCCTTCGTCGCTCACGGGGTCGCCGTCGACCTGGGCGGCAGGACGACGTTCGCCCAGCTGGCCGCCGTGATCGAACGCGCCGGCGTGCTCGTGGCCGGCAACACCGGCCCCGCGCACCTGGCGGCGGCTGTCGGCACACCGGTCGTGAGCCTGTTCGCCCCCGTCGTTCCCGCCGCGCGGTGGGCCCCGTACGGCGTGCCCGCGGTGCTGCTCGGTGACCAGCAAGCGCCCTGCAGGTTGAGCAGGGCGCGCACCTGTCCGGTCCCCGGGCACCCGTGCCTGTCCGAAGTGACCAGTGAGCAGGTGGTCAAGGCAGTGAGGGAGCTGGCGCAGTGAAGATCGATCTCATCTCCGAGCACGCGGATCCGCTGGCCGTCGTCGGCGGCGTCGACTCAGGCGGCCAGAACGTCTACGTGGCCAAGCTGGCGATCGCGCTGGCGGCACGCGGGCACACGGTGGTCGTGCACACCCGTCGTTGCCATCCGACCAGGCCCGCCGCGGTACGGCTGGCGCCGCGCGTCACGGTCTCCTACGTCCCGGCCGGTCCGGCCGCGCCCGTGTCCAAGGACGAGCTCCCGCCGTACATGCCCGAGTTCACCGAGCGCCTGGCGGACCGCTGGGCGCGGCGCCGGCCGGACATCGTGCACGGGCACTTCTGGATGAGCGGGCAGGCGGCGCTGCAGGCCGCCGAGGGCATCCCGGTGGTGCAGACCTTCCACGCGCTCGGCACCGTCAAGCGGCGCTGGCAGGGCAACGCCGACACGAGCCCGGCGCACCGGATCGAGACCGAGCGGGAGATCGGCAGGCTGGCGGACGCGGTCGTGGCCACCTGCGGCGACGAGGTCGAAGAGCTGCGCGCCATGGGCGTGCCGGAGCGGCGGATCGCGGTCGTGCCGTGCGGCGTCGACCTCGACATGTTCCGCCCCGACGGGCCGGTGGCCCCGCGCACCGACGGGCCGATGGTGCTCAGCCTCGGCCGGCTGGTGCCGCGCAAGGGCGTCGACACGGTGATCGCGGCACTGCGCCAGCTACCGGACGCCGAGCTGGTGATCGCGGGCGGCCGGATCGACGACGAGGAGGCGGTGCGCATGCGCGAGCTGGCCGCCGGCTACGGGATCGGCGACCGGGTGCACGTGATCGGCAGCGTGCCGCGCGAGCACGTGCCGGCCCTGATGCGCGCGGCCGACGCCCTGGTCACCGTGCCGTGGTACGAGCCGTTCGGCATGGTTCCCGTCGAGGCGATGGCGTGCGGGGTGCCGGTCGTGGCGTCGGCGGTCGGCGGGCACCTGGACACGGTGGCGGGCTGCGGGCTGCTGGTGCCGCCACGCCGGCCGAGAGCGCTCGCCAGGGCGCTGCGCGACATCCTCGACAATCCGGACCGGCGGCGGGCGCTCGGCGCGGCGGGGGCGCGCCGGGCCCGCGAGAGGTACGGCTGGCCGCGGATCGCCGAGCAGACCGAGGCCGTGTACACGCAGGTGATCGACGGCCGGCTGTGCCGGCTGGCCGCTCTGGGGGGTTAGCCATGGACGTTCATCTCGAAAAGCTGCACGCCGCCCTGACCAGGGTCGACGACCACGCGGTCACGGTCCGCGCCTGGGGCGGCAAGCTCGCCGGCGTGCTGTCCGCCGGGGGCAGGCTGCTGGCCTGCGGCAACGGCGGCTCGGCGGCGGAGGCCCAGCACCTGACGGCCGAGCTGGTCGGCAGGTTCAGGGCCGACAGGCCGCCGTACGCGGCCATCGCGCTGCACGCCGACAGTTCCTCGATGACCGCGATCGCCAACGACTTCGGCGCCGACGAGGTCTACGCCAGGCAGGTGCGGGCGCACGGCCGTCCCGGCGACGTGCTGGTGTGCCTGTCGACCAGCGGCGGCAGCGCCAACGTGATCGCCGCCGCGCACGCGGCGCACGAGCACGGCATCCTCGCGTGGGCGTTGACCGGCCCCGCCCCGAACCCGCTGGCCGGCATCTGCGACGAGACGGTCGCCGTCCCCGCCGAGGAGACGGCGACCGTACAGGAAGTGCACCTGGCGATGATCCACATGCTGTGCGACGCCGTCGAGGAGGCGCTGTGACGGATCCGCGGCGGGGGCAGGACATCCGCCGTGGCCGTCTGGGCGAGGCGCGGCGATCGCCCGCGGTGATGGGCCCGCTCGTCGTCATCGGCGACACGCTGCTGGACGTGGACGTCGTGGGCGACACCGAGCGGCTCTGCCCGGACGCGCCCGTCCCGGTGCTGGACGTCGCCGCCGAGCACGCCCGTCCCGGCGGCGCGGGCCTGGCGGCGCTGCTCGCCGCCCGCGACGGCGCCGAGGTGGTGCTGATCACCGCGATCGGCGACGACCCCGCGGGCCGCCGCCTGTGCGGCCTGCTGTCGGCCGAGCTGGACCTGGTACGGCTCCCGCTGCGGGGCGGCACCGTGCGCAAGACCAGGATCAGGGCCAGGGGCCAGACGCTGCTGCGCATGGACACCGGCGACGGCACGGTCCATCACGCTCCCGAGCACGCCAAGGCCGCCGAGGCGGTCGCCCGGGCCGGCGCGGTGCTGGTCGCCGACTACGGCAGGGGCGTCGCCGCGATGGCGCGCGAGCTGCTGCGCGGCTGCCGCGTGCCGGTGGTCTGGGACCCGCATCCCAGAGGCGACAGGCCTGTCGCCGGCTGCACGCTGCTGACTCCGAGCGAGGCGGAGGCCCGGCTGCTGTGCCCGCTGCCCTACGCGGGCCCCGACCAGGCGGCCCACCGCCTGGTGCGCGAGCTGCGGGCCGGGGCGGTGGCCGTCACCCTGGGCAGGCACGGGGCGGCTCTGGCGCTGTCCGGCGGCTCGCTCACCAAGGTCCCCGCGCCCGTGCTGGCCATCGGCCAGGACGTGTGCGGCGCCGGCGACCGGCTGGCCAGCGCCGCGGCGCTGGCGCTGCGCGCCGGTGCGGATGTGGAGGAGGCGGTCGCCATCGGCGTGGGCGAGGCCTCGCGCTTCGTCGAGCGTGGCGGCGCCGCCGCCGTCCGCGTCCAGGAGCAGGAACTCGGCGACCGGCCGCGCACCGCGATCGAGGTGGCCGAGCTGACCAGGGCCTCCGGCGGGCGGCTGATCGCCACCGGCGGCTGTTTCGACCTGCTGCACGCCGGGCACGTCAGCCTGCTGCGGCGGGCCAGGGCGCTGGGCGACGCGCTCGTCGTCTGTGTCAACTCCGACGACTCGGTGCGCAGGCTCAAGGGCCGCGCCAGGCCGGTCGTGGACGCCCGCGACCGGGTCGAGGTGCTGCGGGCGCTGAGCTGCGTGGACGCGGTTCTGGTGTTCGACGAGGACACCCCCGCCCGCGCGATCGAGCTGCTCCGCCCCGACGTGTGGGTGAAGGGCGGCGACTACGAGGGCGGGAACCTGCCCGAATCCGAGGTCCTGGCCGGGCTCGGCGCGGAAACGGTCGTGCTGAGCCTCCTGCCGGGACGTTCTACCACCAATCTGATCAGGGAGATTCGATGAACGTTTTGATCACCGGGGGCGCTTCCGGGCTCGGCCTGGCGACCGCCGAAGCCGTGGAGAAGGAGGGCTGGCGGCCTCTGGTCGTCGACGTGCGCGAGCCCAATCAGCGCTTCGACCACGTCACCGCCGACCTGGCCGACCGGGCCCAGGCCGAGCGGGCGGTGCGCGAGCTGGCCGAGCGTGCCGGAGGCCTGGACGCCGTGGTCACCGCTGCGGGCATCGACGCGTGCGGGCGGCTGGAGGACGTGCCCGCCGACGACTGGGAGCGGGTGATCCAGGTGAACCTGCTCGGCACGGCCGCGGTCGTACGGGCGGCGCTGCCCTATCTGAAGCGGGTCCGCGGCCGGGTCGTCACCTGCGCGTCCACGCTCGGGCTGCGCCCGCTGAGCGACGCCTCCGCCTACAGCGCGTCGAAGTTCGGCGTGGTCGGGTTCACCAGGGCCCTGGCGGTGGAGCTGCGCGGCGAGGTCGGGGTGACGCTGCTCGTCCCGGGCGGCATGCGCACGGCCTTCTTCGACGGCCGCGCCGAGCAGTACAAACCGGGGCCGGAGGCGGGCCTGAACGACCCCGCCCACGTCGCCGCGACCGTGGTGTTCGCGCTGGGGCAGCCCACCGGCTGCGAGATCAGGGAGCTCGTCATCTGCCCCGACACGGAGACGTCATGGCCCTGAGTCTCCTGGTGCTGCGCGGGCTCGGGCTGGGTGACCTGCTCACGGCCGTTCCCGCGCTGCGCGCGCTGCGCCAGGCCTTTCCCGACCACCGGATCACGCTCGCCTGCCCGTCAACGCTCGACGCGCTGCTGCCGCTGATCGGCGCCGTGGACGACCGGCTCGACGTGTCGGGGCCGGGCCCGGTGCCGTTCGAGCGGCCCGACATCGCGGTCAACCTGCACGGCAAGGGCCCGCAGAGCATCGACGCGCTGCGCCGTACCCGGCCGGGCACGCTGATGAGCCACGGCACGGGCCCGCCGTGGCGCGACGGCGTGCACGAGGTGCGACGCTGGTGCGAGCTGCTGGAGTGGTACGGCATCGCCACCGATCCTGACGACCTGACTCTCGGCATCTCCGACCGGACGGGGCCGGTGGTGCTGCATCCCGGCGCCGCCTTCCCGGCCCGCCGCTGGCCACCGGAGCGCTTCGCCGAGGTCGCCGCGGCGCTGGACGACGTGGTCGTCACCGGCGGGGTCAAGGAGGTCGAGCTGGCCAGGCGGGTGGCCGAGCTGGCCGGGCTGCCGGACGAGCGGATGCTCGCGGGCCGCACCGACCTGGCCGGTCTGATCGAGGTGATCAGCAGGGCCCGGCTGGTCGTCTGCGGCGACACCGGCGTCGCTCATCTGGCCACCGCGTTCTGCGTGCCGTCGGTGGTGCTGTTCGGGCCGGTGTCACCGGCGCTGTGGGGGCCGCCGCCGGGCTGGCGGCACGTGGCGCTGTGGGCCGGGCACAACGGGGACCCGCACGGGGTGCGGCCCGACCCGGGCCTGTTGAAGATCGAAGTTTCCGAAGTCGTCGACGCTGCACTGGAGGTCACGTCATGAAGGCGCTTGTCACCGGCGGAGCCGGGTTCCTCGGCTCCTACCTGTGCGAGCGGCTGCTGGACGAGGGGGCGGACGTGGTCTGCATGGACAGCTTCCTCACCGGCGGGCCGCGCAACGTGGAGCATCTGATCGACCGGCCGTCGTTCCGCATCATCGAATGCGACCTGACCGGGTACGTCCACGTACCCGACCGGCTGGATCTCGTGCTGCACTTCGCCTCGGCCGCCTCGCCGGCCGACTACCTGCGCTACCCGATCGAGACGCTGCGCGTCGGCAGCGTCGGCACGCTGCACGCGCTCGGCCTGGCCAGGGAGAAGGGCGCCCGGTTCGTCCTCGCCTCGACCAGCGAGGTGTACGGCGACCCGCTGGAGCACCCGCAGCGGGAGACGTACTGGGGCAACGTCAACCCGGTCGGCCCGCGCAGCGTCTACGACGAGGCCAAGCGCTTCGCCGAGTCGCTGACCACGGCCTACCGGCACTCGCGCGGCACCGACACCGGCATCGTGCGGATCTTCAACACCTACGGCCCCCGGATGCGGCCCTTCGACGGCCGGGCCATCCCGACCTTCATCAGGCAGGCGCTGCTGGGCGAGCCGATCACCATCACCGGCGACGGCTCGCAGACCCGTTCGATCTGCTACGTCGACGACACCGTGGCGGGGATTCTCGCCATGGCCAGGAGCGACTTCGACGGCCCGGTGAACATCGGCAACCCGGACGAGCTGACCATGCTGGAGCTGGCCACGATGATCAGGGAGCTGAGCGGGTCGTCGTCGCCGATCGAGTTCATCGACCGGCCGGCCGACGATCCCCGGGTGCGCAGGCCCGACACGTCGCTGGCGACCGAGCGGCTGGGCTGGCAGGCGCGGGTGCCGGCGCGAGAGGGGCTGCGCCGGACCATCGAGTGGTTCTCGACGGAGCTGGCCGGCTATCAGCGGCTGGCCCCGGCGACCGCCTGAACCGGGGGCGGACCCACCGTGGCGAAGACCGCGTTGATCGTCGTCGACATGCTCAATCCGTACGAGCACGCCGACGCCGAACAGCTCGCGCGCGGCGTCGAGCCCGTCGTGCCCGCGCTCGCGCGGCTCGTGGGGCGCGCGCGGGAGCGGGACGACGTGGATCTGATCTACGTCAACGACAACCAGGGAGATTTCGCCGCCGGGCGCGAGGACCTGGTGGCCAGGGCGCTGAAGGGGCGCCATCCGGAGCTGGTGGAGCCGGTGGCGCCCCCGCCGGACTGCGCGTTCCTGACCAAGGTGCGGCACAGCGCCTTCTTCGGTACGCCGCTGGAGTATCTGCTGCGGCGGGAGGAGGTCCGGACCGTGGTGGTGACCGGCCAGGTGACCGAGCAGTGCGTGCTCTACAGCGCGCTCGACGCCTACATCAGGGAGTTCGCCGTCGTGGTGCCGCCGGACTGCGTGGCAACGCTCCACGACGATCTCGGCCGGGCCGCGCTGCGCATGATGGAGCGCAACATGTCGGCCGAGATCATCGGCGCGGACGAGTGCCTGGCCTGAGGCGGGGCCGCGCCTCAGAGCTCCAGGCCGAGCAGCGCGTCGGCCAGGTCGCGCACGAGGCCGGGCGCCGAGGCGTCCGTGCCCTCCCCTGCCAGCGCCCGGTCCACCCAGGCGTCGATCGCGGCCAGCGCCCCGGGAGTGTCCAGGTCGTCGGCCAGCCGCTCGCGGACCTCGGCCAGCAGTTCGTCCGCGGGCGGGGCGGTGGACCGCGCGCTCGCCGAGCGCCAGCGGGCCAGCCTGGCCTCGGCCGCGGCGAGCTGGTCGGGGGTGTAGGCCCAGTCCTCGCGGTAGTGGTGGGCGAGCAGGACGAGCCGGACGGCCATCGGGTCGTGCTCGGCGCGCAGCTTGGAGACGAACACCAGGTTGCCGCGGGACTTCGACATCTTCTCGCCGTCGAGCGCCACCATGCCCGCGTGCGTGTAGAACCTGGCGAACGGCCACTCCCCCGTGGCGGCGTGCCCCTCCGAGGCGCCGCACTCGTGGTGGGGGAAGATCAGGTCGGAGCCGCCGCCCGCCACGTCGAAGCCGGCGCCCAGGTTGTCCAGGGCGATGGCGGTGCACTCGATGTGCCAGCCGGGGCGGCCCCTGCCGAGCGGGGAGTCCCAGGCGGGCTCGCCGGGCCGCTCGGCCCGCCAGAGCAGCCAGTCGAGGGGGTGACGCTTGCCGGGCCGGTCGGGGTCGCCGCCGCGCTCACCGAACAGGGTCACCATCCGCTGCTCGTCGTAACCGGACACCTGCCCGTACTTGGGGGCGTCGGCCACGCTGAAGTAGACGTCGCCGTCGAGGGTGTAGGTGACGCCCTTGGCCCCGAGCTCCCCGATGAGCCCTGCCACCCGGCCGATCACCTCGGTGACGCCCACGTACTCGCGGGGCGGCAGGATGCGCAGCGCCTCCATGTCCGTGCGGAACAGCTCGATCTCCCGCTCGGCCAGGCTCTGCCAGTCGACGCCGGTCTGCTCGGCCCGCTCCAGCAGCGGGTCGTCGACGTCGGTGGCGTTCTGCGTGTAGTGGACCTCGTGGCCGGCGTCCCGCCACAGGCGGCCGACCAGGTCGAAGGCGAGATAGGTGTTGGCGTGGCCCAGGTGGGTGGCGTCGTAGGGGGTGATGCCGCACACGTACATCGTCGCGACCGGCCCCGGGTCGCTCTGCCGGACCTGCCTGGCTGCCGTGTCGTAGAGCCGCAGCGGGACGCTCTCACCGGGAAGTCTGGGGATGTTGGGGGCGGACCACGATCTCATGTCTTCGAGCCTATCCGTCCTGATCAGCGGTCATGTCGGTGAATTCGTACGTCACGCCCTCGGGGGTGAGAGTGAGCAGAGTGACGCTGAGCGTGGCGAAGACGCGGCCGTCCGGCAGCTCGTGCCGGATGATGAGCGCGCCGGGGTCGGCGGAGGGGGTGCCGGTGATCAGCTCTCGCCAGTCGGTGTCGCCCGCGAACCTCGGCTGGAAGGCGGCGGTCCGCTCGTTCGCCGGGTCCAGGCCGGTGTTGACGATCATGCTGGTGCCCTCGGGCAGCTCGGTGGTGCCGAGCCGTTCTCCGTCCCAGCTGAACAGCCGCGTCCGGGTCAGGTCGGCGAGCACGAGGTGGAAGGGGTCGTAGCGGGTCAGGTCCAGCTCGGGCAGATCGCCCGTGGTCACGGCGAGCAGCGGCAGGCCGCCACGGGAGATCTTCGTCGTCTCGGGCGCCTCCCGGCCGCGCCCGTTGAGCAACGCCGCGACGCGGCGAGCAGTCGGGTCCACGGCGAGCCAGGTGCCGCCCGCCTTGAGGTCCAGGCCGCCGACCACGCCAGGGTGGTCAGGCCAGTGCTCGCCGGGGCCTTCCCAGGGCCGGTCGGCGAACTCGTCCCGCACGCCCATCAGGGTCAGCGGATGCCCCGTTCTCACGATCACCGTGCACATGGGGCAAAGCGTACAAAACCGATTTAGATGGGTGGCCAGGGGATGGCAGGCCAGCCCTCGGAGGGAGACGGGTGCACACCGGTGTCGAGCAACCGGCGGACCCGCTGCCAGGTCGCCTCCACCTCGGCCAGCGTCAGCAGGTCGCGCAGCCGGCGGCCGAGCGAGCCCGACTCCAGCTCGCGTTCCAGCTTGGCGAGCACCGCCACCGCGTCTCGGGCCAGCGGCTTGCCCCGCCACTGCCACAGCACCGTGCGCAGCTTGTCCTCCACCGCGAAGCAGACGCCGTGGTCGACTCCGTAGACGTGCCCGGTGGGGAGCGGCAGCAGGTGGCCGCCCTTGCGGTCGGCGTTGTTGACCACCGCGTCGAACACCGCCATCCGGCGCACCACCGGGTTGCGGCTGCGCACCAGCCGCATCAGGTCGACCTCGCGCTCGGTGTCGATCCAGAGCTGGCACATGCCGGGGCCGAACGGCCCCTCGCGGTAGACCGTCGGCGGCACGATGTGCCAGCCGATCGCCTGGGACACCTCGAACGCCGCCACCTCGCGGGCGGCCAGGGTCCCGTCGGGGAAGTCCCACAGCGGGCGCTCGCCGCGCACCGGCTTGTAGACGCAGGCCGCGGTGCGCGCCCCCAGCTTGACCGAGCAGTAGAGCGTCATGTTGGTGGCCTCGACGAGGCGGCCGGCCACCTCCAGGCGGCCGTCGCGCAGCAGCGCGAGCGTCTCCTCCTCGTTCATGGCCGATGGGAGGGTGGGCCTGATGGCGGGCTCGCTCTCCGGAGCGGTCATGAAGCCGCCTCACCTCCGCGATAGCCGTTGAGGCGGACACAGACGTGCCCCTCGGCGTCGAGGGGCTGTGCGCACAGCGGGCACGGCGGGCGGCCGGCCGCGACGACCTTGAGTGCTCTCTGCGTGAAAGCGCGGGCGGCCCCGGCGCTGATGCGCACGCGCAGCATCGCGGGCTCGGGCGCGTCGAGATCCTCCTCGTCGATGACCTCCTGCGCCTCGATGACCACCTGCGAGGTGTCAGGGTCCCAGGCGAGCGCCATCGTGCCGACCCGGAAGTCCTCCGCCAGCGGCGCTTCGAGCGGCGCGTCGTCGGCGAGATCCGTGGGCGCGATGGCGGGCACGTGAGCGGTCCCCCCGCTGCGCCGCAACACCTCGTCGAGAAGCTCCTCGAGCCTGCCCGCGAGGGCGGCGACCTGCAGCTTCTCCAGCGCCACCGTGGTCAGTCTGCCCTCGGCCCTGGCCTGCAGAAAGAAGGCTCGCGCGCCCGGCTGCCCGAGGGCACCCGCCACGAACCTCTCTGGTGGGTCGTAGTCGAAGACCGGCATAGCCTGACCTTACGTGGTCCCGGGCCCGCCGCCGACGGCGGCATCGCTCCCGGTGGAGTTTTCTCCCCCGTCTTTCTCCTCCGAATCCTCGGGAAGCCTCAATTCCCCCATATCGTTAAGTCTGAGAACAAAGGGACGCAAGGGGGCATAGCGAATGACGGTGAGAGCCGCCGGATCGGCTGTAATCCGCTGAAAATGATCGAGGTGGAGCCCCAGCGCGTCAGCGACGATCGCCTTGATCACGTCACCGTGACTGCACGCCAGGTAGACACCCTTCTCCCCCAGGCGGCTATTCCACTCCCGCACCGCGGCGATCGCCCGATGCTGCATCGCCGCCATCGATTCGCCTCCGGGGAAGGTGGCCGCGCTCGGATGCGCCTGCACCACCCCCCACAGCGGCTCCTTGGCGAGCTCCTTCAGCTCGCGCCCGGTCCAGGAGCCGTAGTCGCACTCCAGGAACCGCTCGTCCGTCCGCACCTCCAGGCCGCGCCCCCCGGCGACGGCGAGGGCCGTCTCCTGGCAGCGTTCCAGCGGGCTGGAGACGATCGCGTCGAGCCGGACCGACGCGATCCGCCCGGCCAGGGCGGACGCCTGCGCCCGGCCGGCGTCGCTGAGATGAACTCCGGGGGTCCGGCCGGCCAGCACCGGCCCGGTGAGGTCGGTAAGCCCATGGCGGGCCAGCAGCAGGGTCGTCACCAGACAAGTGTCGCAGGCGTCGATCACGGCGTTTCCCCCGCCTGAGCGGTAACCTGGCGGGATCATGGAGCAGCGCTATGTCGGCCGCAGCGGCCTGTCGGTGTCCCGGATGGGCCTCGGCACGATGACGTGGGGGCGTGACACCGACGCCGACGACGCGGCGGCGCAGCTGCGCACGTTCATGGACACGGGCGGCACCCTGGTCGACACGGCCGACGTCTACACGGGCGGCGACGCCGAGCGGCTGCTCGGCCGCATGATGCGCGACTCGGTGCCGCGCTCCGAGCTGGTGATCTCCACCAAGGCCGTGGTGACCCCGCTGGGCCGCAGGCCGCGCGACGCCTCCAGGCGTCACCTGATCGCCGCCGTGGACGACTCGCTCAACCGGCTCGGCCTCGACTACGTGGACCTGTGGCAGCTGCACACCTACGACTCCGAGGTGCCGCTGGAGGAGACCATGGCCGCGCTGGACGCCATCGTCACCTCCGGGCGGGCCGTCTACGCCGGCGTCTGCGACTACTCGGGCTGGCAGCTCGCCGCCGCCGCGGTGACGCAGCGGGCGGTCCCCGGCCGCATCCCGATCACCGCCGTCCAGGCCGAATACTCCCTGCTGGCCCGTGACCCCGAGCGCGAGCTGCTGCCAGCCGCCCACCACACCGGTGTGGGCGTGCTGGCCTGGTCGCCGCTCGGCAGGGGTGTGCTGACCGGCAAGTACCGCACCGGCATCCCCTCCGACTCGCGGGCCGCCACCCCGCACTTCGCCGAGTTCGTCCGCCCCTACCTCGACGAGCGCAGCCGGCGGGTGGTGGAGTCGGTCATGACCGCCGCCGACGGGCTGGGCGTCTCACCGCTGGCGGTGGCCCTGTCGTGGGTGCGCGACCAGCCCGGCGTGGCCTCCGCCATCATCGGCGCCCGCACGCTCGCCCAACTCAAGGGGACACTGCTCGCCGAGGACGTAGTGTTGCCGATAGAGATCCGAGAGGCTCTGGATGACGTGTCGTCGCCGGACTGACGGCGGACAAGAGTCCCACTCACGTATCACTAGTCGATACCAAATCGCAACTTTAGCGGGAAAACACCTGCGTCTCATGGCCGATACCCATAAGGATTTCCTCCGTAAGCGATACAGGAGGAGACGGATGGGGAGCAGGACCGCGATCTCGGCAGGAGTGCTCGTGGTGGCGCTCGCGGCGATCCCCCTCGCCGCGCCGCCCGCGGCGGCCCTGGCCGCCGACTGCGAGCGCGGCGGCGGCCTGCTCTCGGGAGTGACCGACGGCCTGTGCAGCGCCGTCGAGGCGGTCACCGGCACGGTCGACACCCTGACGGGCGGTCTGACCAAGCCCGTGACCAAGGGCCTCGACGAGACCACCGACACCGTGCTCGGCAAGGTCGGTGAGGCGGTGCCGACCACCAGGTCCACCAGCCCGCCCCCGTCCTCCGCCAAGCCCACCCCCTCGGCCAAGCCCAAGCGGACGCTGCTGCCCGAGACGCTCGGCGAGGTGTGCCTGCCGGTGCTGGCCTGCGATGACCAGGGCGAGCTCGACGTCCTCACCCCCACCCCCACGGCGGGCCCGAAGCAGTCGCGCCGGCCGACCCCCACCCCGTCCGACCCCCGGCGCGAGCGCGGCGGCGACCGCGACGCCCGCGACGAGGTCGTCGGGCTGCCGACCGACGCGCCCACGCCGCCCGACAACCGGCCGCACACGATGGACAACGAGGAGCCGATCGTCGAGCCCAAGGCCGACCCCGATGACCTGAGGATCGACCTGTTGTGGCCCAACCCGTTCGCCGAGGAGCTGGCGGTGCCGGTGCGCAAGCAGCGGATCGTGCGCCCGAGCACCCCGGCCTCGGACGTCGTCGGCACGGCGCTGACCATCATCCTGCTGGCCACGGCGGTGCTGGCCACCCGCATCGTGCAGCAGCGCAGGCAGCGCAGCGAGCGTCCGGACTCGATCCCGTTCGAGCCGGCCAGGCCGGGCAACGGCAGGCAGCGCCTGGCCTGAGCGCAGCCCCTCGGGCTCAGGCGCCGATCGCGTGGACGCCGCCGTCCACGTGCACGATCTCACCCGTGGTGGCGGGGAACCAGTCGGACATCAGCGCCACACACGCCCTGGCCGCGGGCAGGGTGTCGGACAGGTCCCAGCCGAGCGGGGCCTTGGCCGGCCAGCTCTCCTCGAACTCCTTGAAGCCCGGGATGGACTTGGCCGCCATCGTGCGCAGCGGGCCGGCGGCCACCAGGTTGACGCGGATGCCCTGCTTGCCCAGGTCGCGGGCGAGGTAGCGGTTGCAGGACTCCAGGCCCGCCTTGGCCACGCCCATCCAGTCGTAGACGGGCCAGGCCTTGCTGGCGTCGAAGTCGAGGCCGACGACCGCGCCGCCCTCCTTCATCAGCGGCAGGCAGGCCACCGCCAGCGACTTGTAGGAGTAGGTCGACACGTGCAGGGCGGTCGCGACGTCCTCCCACGAGGTGTTGAGGAAGTTGCCGCCCAGGGCGGTCTGCGGCGCGAACCCGATCGAGTGCACGACCCCGTCGAGGCCGTCGACGTGCTCCCCCACGCGGTCGGCCAGCGTGTCGAGCTGCTCGGTGTCCTGCACGTCGAGCTCCAGCACCGGCGCCTTCTCCGGCAGCCGCTTGGCGATCCGCTCGACCAGGCTGAGCCTGCCGAATCCGGTGAGCACCACGGTGGCGCCCTGCTCCTGCGCCAGCTTGGCGACCGAGAACGCGATCGAGGCGTCGGTCAGCACGCCCGTCACGAGGATCCGCTTGCCTTCGAGGATTCCCACGTCAGTGCCCCATTCCCAGTCCGCCGTCGACGGGGATCACGGCCCCGGTGATGTAGGAGGCGTCCTCGCCCGCCAGGAAGCGGACGACGCGCGCGATCTCGCCCGGGGACGCCTGCCGGCCCAACGGGATGTTCTTGACGATGGCCTCGGTGTCGAGGCCCGCCGTCATGTCGGTCTCCACGAACCCGGGGGCGACCACGTTGACGGTGATGCCGCGCGAGCCGTACTCGCGGGCCATGGAGCGGGCGAAGCCGATCAGGCCCGCCTTGGAGGCGGCGTAGTTGGTCTGCCCGGCCTGGCCGGACAGGGCGACGACGGAGGAGACCAGGATGACCCGGCCGCGCTTGAGCTTCATCATGGGCCGGATGGCCCGCTTGGCGACGCGGTAGGCGCCGGTCAGGTTGGCGTCGAGGACGTCGGTGAAGGTCTCCTCCTTCATCATCGCCAGCAGGGTGTCCTTGGTGATGCCGGCGTTGGAGACGAGGACCTCGACCGGGCCCTGCTCGGCCTCGACCTTGTCGAAGGCGGCCTCGACGTCGGCCATGCTGGTGACGTCGCACCTCACCCCGAAGAGCCCTTCAGGCGGCTCCCCCGATCGGTAGGTGACGGCGACGGAATCGCCGGCCGCGGCGAGTTCGCGGGCGATCGCGAGGCCGATGCCGCGATTGCCTCCGGTGACGAGTACAGAGCGTGCCATGACACATGACGCTATCTCCTACCCGCCGGTATGGGCTTGTCCAGGGGATACAAGATCACGGCGCTAGGATCGTGGACATGCGCCAGATCGATTCCGATTTCCTCGCGCTGCCGCTCAGGCGGCTCGCGGACGCCGCCCTGCAACGCGCACGCGAGCTGGGAGCCGAGCACGCCGACTTCCGGCTGGAGCGTGTCAGGGCCGAGACGCTCAGCCTCTACGACGCCCGCCTGGAGGGTGCGGCCGACGCCGACGACCTCGGTTATGCCGTCCGGGTCGTCAAGGACGGCACCTGGGGCTTCGCCGCCGGCATCCACCTGACGCCCGAGGCGGCCGTGCGGGTCGCCGAGCAGGCGGTCCGGGTGGCGGAGGTGAGCGCCCCGATCAACCGGGAGCCCGTCGAGCTGGCGGCCGAGCCCGTGCACGCCGACGTCACCTGGGTGTCGGCCTACGACGTGGACCCGTTCGAGGTGCCATCCGCCGACAAGGTCGCGCTGCTGGCCGACTGGTCGGCCGGGCTGCTCAAGGGCGCCGACCACGTCTCGGCCCGGCTGCTGCAGGTCAAGGAGCAGAAGTTCTACGCCGACACGGCCGGCACCGTCACCACGCAGCAGCGGGTGCGGGTGCACCCGGCGCTGAACGCGATGAAGGCGTCGGAGTCGGGCTTCGACGACATGTCGACCCTCGCGCCTCCGGTGGGCCGCGGCTACGAATACCTGACGGGCACCGGCTGGGACTGGGCGGCGGAGCTGTCCGCGCTGCCCGAGCTGCTGGCGGAGAAGCTCGCCGCCCCCTCGGTGGAGGCCGAGGACTACGACCTGGTGATCGACCCGTCCAACCTGTGGCTGACGATCCACGAGTCGATCGGCCACGCCACCGAGCTCGACCGGGCGCTCGGCTACGAGGCGGCCTACGCGGGCACCAGCTTCGCCACCTTCGACCAGCTCGGCGAGCTGGTCTACGGATCCACGGCGATGAACGTGACCGGTGACAGGACCGTCACCCACGGGCTGTCCACGGTCGGCTTCGACGACGAGGGCGTGCAGGGGCAGAGCTTCGACATCGTCAAGGACGGCATCCTGGTCGGCTACCAGCTCGACCGCAGGATGGCACTGTTGAAGGGGCTGGGCAGGTCCAACGGGTGCGCCTTCGCCGACTCGCCCGGCCACACGCCGATCCAGCGGATGGCCAACGTCTCGCTGGCACCCGCCCCCGGCGGGCCGTCGACCGAGGAGCTGATCTCCGGCGTCGAGCGGGGCCTCTACATCGTCGGCGACAAGAGCTGGTCGATCGACATGCAGCGCTACAACTTCCAGTTCACCGGGCAGCGCGCGTACAAGATCTCGCACGGCCGGCTCGCCGGCCAGGTCCGCGACTTCGCCTACCAGGCGACGACGACGGACTTCTGGCAGTCCATGGAGGCCGTCGGCGGGCCGCAGACCTACGTGCTCGGCGGCGCCTTCAACTGCGGCAAGGGCCAGCCCGGTCAGGTCGCGCCGGTCAGCCACGGCTGCCCCTCCGCGCTGTTCAGGAACGTCCGGATCCTCAACACCGTTCAGGAGGGCGGAAAGTGACGACTCCCCAGGAGATGGTGGACAGGGCCCTGGAGCTCTCCACGGCCGACGGGTGCGTGGTGCTGGTGGACGAGGAGTCCACGGCCAACCTGCGCTTCGCCGGCAACACGCTGACGACCAACGGCGTGGCCCGCTCCAACCGGATCACCGTGATCTCGATCTCCGGGCAGAGGGTGGGCGTGGTCTCGCGCGCCGCCGTCCGTCCCGAGCAGCTCTCCGACGTGGTGGCCGCCGCCGACGCCACCGCCCGCGACGCCCAGCCGGCCGAGGACGCCAGGCAGCTCGTGGAAGGCGTGCCCGCGAGCGCGAGCTGGGACGAGGCGATCGTCCCCACCGACATCGGGGTGTTCGAGACGTTCGCGCCGGCGCTCGGCGAGGCGTTCGCCGCCGCCGAGGCGGGCGGCCGGAAGCTGTACGGTTTCGCCGAGCACACGCTGACCTCCACCTTCCTCGGCAGCTCCACCGGCCTGCGGCTGCGCCACGACCAGCCGACCGGGCGGCTGGAGCTCAACGCCAAGTCCGCCGACCTCAAGCGCTCGGCCTGGGCCGGCGTGGCCACCCGCGACTTCACCGACGTGGACGTGGCCGTGCTCGACTCCACGCTGGCGCAGCGTCTCGACTGGGCCAAGACCCGGCTGGACCTGCCGGCGGGCCGCTACGAGACGCTGCTGCCGCCGACCGCGGTGGCCGACCTCATGGTCTACCTGTTCTGGTCGGCGCAGGCCAGGGACGCCCTGGACGGCCGCTCGGTGTTCTCCAGGCCGGGCGGCGGCACCCGCGTGGGCGAGCAGCTCGCCACCCTGCCCGTCACGCTCGCCAGCGACCCCGCCAGGGCCGGCATCGCCTGCTCGCCGTTCGTCACGGCGCACGCCTCCAGCCGGGGCAGCTCCGTCTTCGACAACGGCCTGCCGCTGGCCGCGACCGACTGGATCAGGGACGGCCGCCTGGAGGCTCTGCTGCAGACCCGCTACTCGGCGGAGCTGAGCGGCCTGCCGGTGACGCCTCCCATCGACAACCTGATCATGAGCGGGCCGGAGGACGGCCGCTCGCTGGAGGAGATGATCGCCTCCACCGAGCGCGGGCTGCTGCTCACCTGCCTGTGGTACATCCGCGAGGTCGACCCGCAGACGCTCCTGCTGACCGGGCTCACCCGCGACGGCGTCTACCTCGTCGAGCACGGCGAGGTAGTGGGCGAGGTGAACAACTTCCGGTTCAACGAGAGCCCGGTCGACCTGCTGGGGCGTCTGACGGAGGTCGGCGCGGCCGAGCAGACGCTGCCGCGCGAGTGGGGCGACTACTTCACCCGGACCGTCATGCCGGCCGTGCGGGTGCCCGACTTCAACATGTCGACGGTCAGCCAGGCGAGCTGACGGCGAGCTCGTGCACCCGGCTCCACCGCTGGCCGGTGACGAGCCTGGCGGTGCCCGCGGCCATGTCGTAGACGATCGACCAGCGGGTGTGCGGCTGGGCGACCCGGCGCAGCAGGTCGAGGGCATCGGTCCTGGTGCCGATCCCCTCGGCCAGGGTGCGGTAGCGCGTGTCGGCCATGCGGGTGCGGCGGTCGGCGCCCGCCATGGTGATGTTGGTGAGGATCCGATCGTCGATGACGTGCATCCTGCCGCCGCCGTACTCGACGACGGCGGACCTGCCCGACCGGTCGGCGATCAGGTAGTGCACCTGCGGGCCGCCGCTGAACTCCACGTCGTAGCGGCGCATGAGGGCGACGGCCTCGTCCACGGTGGCGGCGCGGTCGAGCATCAGCCGGATGATGCGCGTGGTGCCCACCAGGGTGCGTCCCGGCGTCCTGGCGGGCAGCCCGGCTTCCGGCACCTGGGCCAGGCCGACCGTGAGCCCTTTCTCGTTCATGCCGTCGAACGGCAGCAGCACCGCGTGCCCGAGCCGCCGCCTGTCCACGGGGTCCTTCAGGTCGGGCGTGCCACCGTCGAGCACGTAGGAGACGTCGGACAGCGACAGCGAGGCGTAGCCGCCGGGCGGGCGCACGCGCACCACCATGGCCGGGTTGGGGTCCCAGTCGAAGTTGCGGCCGAACTCGGCGCCGCGCACGAACAGGGAGCACGCCCAGTCGTCGTCGCGGCGCGCGAGCTCGGCGTCGGTGAGCGGCGCCTCGGCGTCGTAGCCGCCGTGGAAGGTCATCTCGTACAACGGCAGGTCGTCGACCTGACGCAGGCTGCTCACCGTGCGGGCGATCTCGTCGGAGTTCTGGCGCAGCACGGACTCCCGTCCTTGCTCGGGTGGGGCCTCCTGGGCCGTCTGCTGGGCCGGGGCCGGCGAACAGCCCGCGGCCGCGGGCGTGACGAGGACGAGCAGGGCCGACAGCACCCCCGCGGTACGGCTGCGCATATCCGCAGTTTGTCGTCTGGCGCCCTATCTGTCACCCATCCGGCCGGCTCGGCGCTAGGCGTCCTCCAGCCGGAAGCCGACCTTCATGCCCACCTGGAAGTGCGCCACCTCGCCTCCCTCGATGTGGCCGCGCACCTCCGTCACCTCGAACCAGTCGAGGTGGCGCAGCGTCTCGGAGGCCCGCCTGACACCGTTGCGGATGGCCTGGTCGACGCTCTCCGCAGAGGTGCCGACTATCTCGGTCACCCGGTATGTGCGATCCGTCATCTCCACATCCTCCTTACTCGAAGGCCATGATCGCATGACCTGCGCTGACGTCCGGCCCCCCCGGCACGAGCGGCCCGTCCGAGGTCTACGGTGGGAAGTATGAGAGGTTGGCGCAGGAAACAGGACGTCCACCAGGTGACGGACGCCAGGCCGTCGCTGACCGCTGACATCCACAGGCGCGAGATCAGCTACCTCATCAAGATGGGGATACGCACGATCTGCCTGATCCTGGCGGTGGTGCTGCCCCTGCCGCTGCCGTTGAGACTGGTCTTCATCGCCGGCGCCGTCTTTTTGCCATACATAGCCGTAATCGGGGCCAATGAGAGGGGCAAGGACGCCCCACCTCCCACCTTTCACAGCCCAGAAGCTAACCAAAGCGAGATACCGCTGCATCGACGCGAGATCGGGTCGTGACTAAGTCTTGACGCATCCCACGGGTTGTAGGTGTACGCTTTAGGCAAGCGCTCCGGTCCCCCGTCGGAGTGCTGGTGCCGGCGTTCCGGGCCCCCGTCGGAACGCCGATGAAGCGACGCCGGGTGGTTTGCCCCCGTAACCACCCGGCGTCGCCCCTTTTCCCGGCAAAGTTTTGTCCTTAACGATCAGTTCCGTTACGGACCGCAGTCGGATAGGGCCGCTTTCCCGAAATCGTTTACACCCCGCCTTCTCCCGACATTTCACAGGAAACCTTCAGGATCGGGCGGCGCTTGACTACGATAGTTCGTTCGAGTGTCAGCTGTCTGTCAGCGTCTCCTCCGTGGCTCTGCTCCAGTTTTCGGCCAGCGTGGTCAGCCTCGCCACCGCATCCTCGGGCGCGGTCCCGGCCCCTTCGGCCAGCCCCAGCAGGTAGGCCGTCAGCGGAGCCGCCGGCCTCGCCACCCCGTGAGCCACCTCCTTGGTCAGCTCCAGGATCAGGTCCCGGTCCACTCGCGCGGGGTCGATGCCCAGTTCCTTGCAGGCCAGCGCCGTCCACTCGTTCAGCACGTTCATCCGAGCCTCCTCCAGGTCGTCCTCAGTGTCGCAGTCGAACCCGGCCCGGCGCGGCAGCGCCACCCGCTCGCCGGCCGGCGGTGGCGGTAACCCCCGCAGCGATCGCCCCGCACACCGGTCGAGCGCCTGGCGCGGCCGGGCGACCTCCCAGACGCCCAGCAGCCACTGCTCCCGCCGTCGCCGAAGACGCCGCTGCCGGCAGCGTGGTCACGTGGGACGGGTTCAGGAACGGCAGGTCGCCGGCCGGGAGCACCCCCCAGGGGCGCCGAGACGTCGCGCAGCCCGGATCGCAGGGCGGGCGCCGGGCCCGCTCCCGGCGGGTTCTCCCGGACGAAGGGCACATGGTCCAGGTCCCACGCTCGGACCCGACGGCGATGACGCGCCGGGCGCCGGAACCGCCGCCACGACGTTCTCGACGAGGATCCGCGTGCCGACGCCGAGGCCGGGCCTGTCCCCCGGCCAGGGTCACCGCGTCGTACCCGCTGTGCACCCCTACACCGTACGCACGGGGGACGATCAGCGCACCTAGCCGCCGATCGCCGACATCGGGCGGGCAGGCTGCAGGAAGGCGGGGTCGTCGATGCCGTGGCCGGCGCGCTTGCGGGAGACGGCGGCGATCCACCGCTCGGCCAGCTCGTCGTCGGTCGCGCCCGCGCGCATCGCGATCTTGAGGTCGGACTCCTCGGTGGCGAACAGGCAGTTGCGGATCTGCCCGTCGGCGGTGAGGCGTACGCGATCGCAGGCGCCGCAGAACGGCCGGGTGACCGAGCCGATCACGCCGACCCGCGCGGGACCTCCGTCGACCAGGAACCGCTCGGCGGGGGCGCTGCCGCGCTCCTCCAGGTCGTCGGCCGTCAGCTCGAACGAGCCCGACAGCAGGTCGAGGATCTCGTCGGCCGTCACCATGGTGTCGCGGCTCCAGCCGTGCTGGGCGTCGAGCGGCATCTGCTCGATGAAGCGCAGCTCGTAGCCGCGTTCCAGGCAGAAGCGGAGCAGCGGCACCGCCTCGTGCTGGTTGACCTCCCGCATGAGCACCGAGTTGACCTTCACGGGGCGCAGGCCGGCGTCGTGGGCGGCGGCCAGGCCGGCGATCACGTCGTCGAACCGGTCGCGGTGCGCGAGCCGCTTGAAGGTGTCGCGATCGAGGGTGTCGAGCGAGACGTTGACCCGGTCGACCCCGGCTGCGGCGAGCGCCTCGGCCACCCGGGCCAGGCCGATGCCGTTGGTGGTCAGCGACACCTGCGGCCGGGGGCTGAGCGCGGTGGTGCGGGCGACGATGTCGACCAGCTCCCGGCGGAGCAGGGGCTCGCCGCCGGTGTAGCGCACCTCGTGGATGCCGAGCCGCTCGACGCCGATCGTCACCAGCCTGACGATCTCGTCGGCGGTGAGGAGCTGGGCGTTGGGCAGCCACTCGAGCCCCTCGGGGGGCATGCAGTAGGAGCAGCGCAGATTGCACTTGTCCGTGAGGGACACCCGCAGATCCGTCGCCACCCGTCCGAACGAGTCTCGCAACATGGGGCGTCACCTCCTGTCGTCGTCAAAGGGTCAGCCTACGTCGCCGTCCGGCCCTGTCCCAAAGGTGGTGTCCCGGAGCGCCGGCTCATCCGGGGCACAGCCGTGCGGCGTGCTCGGTGACGTGCCGGGCGTCGGTGAGGTAGAGCTCGTGATGACCGGCGGCGAGGTGACCGGCGAAAGCCGAGTCGCCGGCGGCCGCCCGCTCGCGCATGAAGTCCACCAGCGCGCGCAGGCGCCGGGCGACCGCCTCGGGCAGGACGGCCCGGCCGGACGCGGGCAGGCCGTAGGCGTCGCACAGCAGGCGGAGCCGCCGGGCCTGCTCGGGGACGGGCAGCACCGCCTCGCCGTTGCCGACGGCGGTGAGCGGCACGAACCGGTAGGCCGCGTAGGCGACATCCCACAGGCGCGGGCCGGGGTGGGCGGTGTCGAAGTCGATGAAGGCGACCGGCAGGCCGTCGCGGAAGACGCAGTTGTACGGCGCGACGTCGCCGTGGCAGACGACCTCGGCGCCGGGCCTGGCGGGGAAATACCAGGTGGCGCCGTCGGGTGGCGTGTAGCCGGCGGTGGCGTCGTGGTAGTCGCGCAGCAGCCTGGCCAGCGCTCGCAGCGCGGCGTCGCTCCAGACGTAGTCCGGCACCGGGTAGTGGGCCACGCTGCCGGGCACGAAGTCGAGGATCTCGCGGCCGCGCCCGTCCAGGCCGTGGGCGCGCGGGGCGCCGGTGAAGCCAGTGGCGGCGAGGTGGCCGAGCAGTCCGTGCACGGCGGGGGTCCACGGGCCCGCCGGCCGCCGGACGGTGTCGCCGACGCGGACGACCTCGTTGACTCCCCCGCCCGTCAGGATCTCCTCGGTCATCCGGGGCGGCGGGTGACGGCACGGTCCAGCAGGTCGTGCAGGGCGCTCTGCTCCCGCTGGGTGAGGCCCGCGAGCGGGGAGTCCTGGGACAGGAGCCGCAGGAGCCGCTCGCGCAGCTCCCGGCCGTCGCCGGTGAGGACGAGCTGTCTGGCCCGCCGGTCGGTGGGGTGCGGGCGGCGCTCCAGCAGCCCTTGCTTCTCCAGCTTGTCGGCCACGAACGTGGCGTTGGACGGCTCGCAGCTCATGCGCTCGGCGAGTTCGCCCATGGTCATCGGCCCGGTCAGCTCGCGCAGCGCGGTGGCCTGGGGCGCGGTGAGGCCCAGCGTGGCGGCGCGCTCGCGGACGTGGTCGCCGATCTGGCGGGCGAGCCCGTTCACCAGCCCGCACAGCTCGCGCTCGGCCTGCGCGTCCTCGTTCGTCACGCTTCTGATGATAACAGATACATCAAGCCAGCATATTTTGAGCTTGAAATTCTATGCGGATTGCCCCGGTCTCGTACGGGGATAAAACCAGTGGGCTTCCGTACAGGGGCACGGCAGACTGGATCAAGAACCAGCAAGGAGTCCTCATGCCGAACCAGCCCGCGCCCAACCTGTTGTCCTGGGCGAGCGAGATCGACGAAGGCGCGATCATGCAGGCCGCACGCACCGCGCGCCTGCCGTTCGTCTCCGGCCACGTCGCGCTCATGCCCGACGCGCACGTCGGGATCGGGGCCACGGTCGGGTCGGTGATCCCCACCGAGGGCGCGATCATCCCGGCCGCCGTCGGCGTCGACATCGGCTGCGGCATGGTCGCGACCGAGACCACCCTCACGGCCGCCGACCTGCCCGACACCCTCGACGCGCTGATGCCGCTCGTGGAGCGCCGCATCCCCGCCGGTGTCGGCAAGGGCCACGACGACCCGTCCGTCGACCGGGCGCTGGACGAGCTCGGCCTCCCGCACACCGGCCTGACCGCCAAGCAGGAGACGACGGTCGCCCGCCAGTTCGGCACCCTCGGCTCCGGCAACCACTTCGTGGAGGTCTGCCTCGACGAGCGCGACCGCGTCTGGACGGTGCTCCACTCGGGCTCGCGCGGCATCGGCAACCAGCTCGCGATCCAGCACATCACCGACGCCAAGAAGCTGATGCGGCGCCAGGCGATCGGCCTGGAGGACCCGGACCTCGCCTACCTGGTGCAGAACACGCCGGAGTTCGACGCCTACATCGCCGACATGCTGTGGGCGCAGGCCTACGCCATGGGCTCGCGTGCCCGGATGGACAAGGTGCTGATCAACGCCCTCTTCAGGGTCGTCGGTCACGGTTCACGGGTGCGGACCATCAACTGCCACCACAATTTCACCCAGCTCGAGACGCATCATGGCAAGCAGCTGTGGATCACCCGCAAGGGTGCGATCAAGGCCGACACCGGTGACGAGGGCGTGATCCCCGGCTCGATGGGAACGCGGTCCTACATCGTGGGCGGCCGGGGCAACCCGCAGTCGTACAACTCGTGCGCGCACGGGGCGGGCCGCCGGATGTCGCGGAGCAAGGCCAAGCGGCAGCTGTCCGCGTCGTCGCTGAAGGCGGCGATGCGGGGCCGCACCTGGAACGCCGACCGCGCCGCCGCGCTGGTGGACGAGCACCCGGAGGCCTACAAGCCGATCGACCGGGTGATGGAGGACCAGAAGGACCTGGTGACGGTCCAGCACACGCTGCGACAGGTGTTCAACTACAAGGGCTGATCCGGCGATACGATCGTCGGCCCGGACAAGCCCTGACGAACGGAGCAAGGCAGCGTGACATCCGTCTACGTGTTCAACGGCCCGAACCTCAATCTGCTCGGCACCCGCAGGCCCGAGGTCTACGGGTCGACGACGCTGGCCGACGTGGAGTCGATGTGCCGGCAGGAGTGCGAGGCGCTCGGCCTGGAGCTCGTCTTCGGGCAGTCCAACCACGAGGGGCAGCTCATCGACTGGATCCAGGAGGCCGGCGCCGAGGTCTGGGCGGGCCGGTCGATCGGGGCGGTGTTCAACCCGGGCGCCTTCACCCACACCTCGGTCGCGCTGCACGACGCGATCGAGGGAGTGGAGCTGCCGGTGGTGGAGGTGCACATCTCGAACGTGCACCAGCGCGAGCCGTTCCGGCACCGCTCCTACGTCTCGCCGGTGGCTCGGGGGATCGTCGTGGGGTTCGGGGTGCACGGGTACGTCCTGGGCCTTCGGGGGCTGCACCACGCTTCCGCGGCAGGCTGAGCTGATCTAGAATCCCGCTCTAGATTCTTGTTCCGGCAGGCGAGGAGTGAGCGGTGAGCGAGCTGAAGGTCACCTGCGATCCGGCGGAGGTCGGCCTGGACGCCGACCGGCTGCGGCGGATAGACGCCCATTTCGCCCCCTATGTCGATGACGGGAGGCTGCCGGGCTGGCTCGCCCTGGTGAGCAGGCGGGGCGAGATCGCGCACCTGTCGGCATACGGGTCCAGGGACGTGGCGTCGGGGTCGCCGATCGAGACGGACACGCTGTTCCGGATCTACTCGATGTCGAAGCCGATCACCTCCGTCGCGGTGATGATGCTCTACGAGGAGGGGCTGCTGGAGCTGACCGACCCGGTCAGCAGGTTCATCCCGTCCTTCGGTGACATGCGCGTCTACGACAAGGGAATGGCCGCCTCCCCCGTCACCCGCCCGGCGGCCGAGCCGGTGCGGGTCTGGCACCTGCTCACCCACACCTCCGGCATGACGTACGGGTTCCAGCGCGTCACCGTCGTGGACGCGATCTACCGCAGGGCCGGCTTCGAACGTGGCGCGCCCGCCGGCATGAGCCTCGCCGAGGTGGTCGACCGGTGGGCCGAGCTGCCGCTGCTGTTCGAGCCGGGCACGCGGTGGAACTACTCCGTGGCCACCGACGTGCTGGGCAGGCTGGTGGAGGTGGTGTCGGGCCGGCCGCTGGACGAGTTCCTGCAGGAGCAGATCTTCGGGCCGCTGGGCATGTCCGACACCGGGTTCTCCATCGACGCGACCCAGGCGGACCGGATGGCCTCGCTGTATTCGGCGGACCGGGAGGGCAAGGCGGTGCTCACCGACATGCGGGACGCGGCCTTGCGGCGGCCGTCGATGCTGTCGGGCGGCGGCGGGCTGATCTCCAGCGCGCACGACTACCACCGGTTCACGCAGATGCTGCTGCGCGGCGGCGAGCTCGACGGGGTCCGGCTGCTCGGGTCCCGCACGCTCGCCTACATGACGCGCAACCACCTGCCCGGCGGCGCCGACCTGGAGGACTTCGGGCCGCCGGCGTTCGCGGAGGCGCCGTACACGGGTATCGGGTTCGGGCTGGGGTTCGCCATGGTGCAGGACGCCGCCAAGAACCGGTCGCTGTCCTCGGAGGGCGAGTACAGCTGGGGCGGGGCGGCGAGCACGGTGTTCTGGGTGGATCCCGCCGAGGAGCTGACGGTGGTCTTCCTCACCCAGCTCCTGCCGTCGAGCACCCATCCGATCAGGAGCAGGCTGCGGCAGCTCGTCTATCAGGCGCTCATCGACTGAGACGCCAGGAGGGCGTCTCACCGGTGTCGACGAGCTGCCAGCGGCTGCCGGTGCGCAGACGGTCCTCGTAGTAGTAGACGGTGGCGGGCAGCGGGACCGCGCCGCCGCCGTCCGCGTCGAACGCCTCGCGGGCGGCCTGCCTGAGCCGTTCCGGCGCGACGCCGAGGGTGCCGGAGGCGACCTGGGCGAGGCGTTCGAGGGCGTGGTGTCCCATGAAGCTGTCGTAGGTGAGGCTGAAGACGCGCTCGCGCGGCTGCCTGATGTCCTGGGAGATGACGTTGACCGGCGGCAGCTCCCGGTCCAGTCCCCGCTCGCGCCGGGTGCGCGGGTCGATGTAGACGCCGCAGTCGCGGTAGAGGACGGCGGTGCGCCGGGCGTCCGGGTCGAAGGCGAACAGGGTGTTCTGGCCGTGGAGTTCGGGGGTGCAGCCGGTCCGGGTGACGGCCCGCACCCAGAGCCGGACCATGGGAGAGACGACGCGCCGCGCCAGCCAGTCCCCCGGGTCCTCGCCGCTGCGGGCGACGAGTTGCTCCAGCAGCGTCGGGTCGCCGGGCCGCCGGACGTCGTCGCCGTACAGGGCGAACAGCGGCACCGTGCACCGCGGCGGGCTCGTGCCGAGACCGGTGTCGGCCGACGGGCCGGTCACCGTGCCGGCGCGCGGCCGCACCTCGCGGACCAGGAAACCCCACGCCTCCTCCGGCTGGTCGCCGAGCACCCCGCCGGCCACCTCGGGGAGCACCGGCAGGCCGGCGGCCAGCAGCTCCTCGGCCACCCAGAGCTGGACCGAGATGATCGGCCGGCGCAGGCGGCGGGTGAAGCGCGACAGGCGCCTGGGGTAGTGCAGCTTGACGAAGTGCGGCTCGACCGGTTCGCCGTCGATGCGCTCGACGAACACGGTGCGGGCGTTGGCGGAGGGCACCACCGTCAGGTCGGGCCCGCGCTCGCGCAGGGCTGCGCGGCCGGGCAGGTCCTCGAAGGCGAGCGTCTCGGGGTGGACGGGCAGCAGGAAGGCGTCGCCGGCGCGGTAGAGCTTGGTGAGGGTGGACTCCACCGCGTTGCTCAGGAACGCGCCGCGCGCCGGCGGCACCCGGAACGTCGGCACGACGAAGCGCTCGAGGCCGAGCTGCGGGTGGTAGGCCTGGGAGATCTCCAGGTCGGCGGAGAACCGGCTGTAGGCGCGGGTCCCCACGCCCAGGTAGCGCTCGGCGTACAGCCAGGTCGCCAGCGGGTCCGGTGCGTGCTCAAGGATCATCGCGTCGAGTCCCCCATGTCAGGACCGGTTACCTACCCGGCGACGGCTCGCTCGACGCCTGCGGCTCGTCCAGGTAGTGGAACGACGGCTCGGGGTGCATGAGGAAGTCGTGGTGGGACAGGTTCCAGGCGTAGGCGCCGGCCAGGCCGAACGCGACGAGGTCGCCGACGCGCAGCCCGGCGACCTCGGCGTGGCGGTTGAGCACGTCCTTGGGGGTGCACAGCTGCCCGACGAGGGTCACGGCGCCCGTCAGCGCGGGACCGGCCGCCGCGTGGCTCAGGACGGTGAAGGGCTGGTCGTGCCCCCTGGCCACGGGGGTGCGCAGGTGGTGGGTCCCGCCGCGGAGCACGGCGTAGTGGCGGCCGTGGTTGCGCTTGATGTCCAGGACGTCGGTGACGTACCAGCCGTGGTAGGCGGTGAGCGAGCGTCCCGGCTCGATCCGCAGCCGAGCCTGGCCGCCGAGCCCGGACAGGGCGGCGCCGTAGGCGTTCCAGTCGAACAGGGCGCGCGGGTCCGCGTAGTCGACGCCCATGCCGCCGCCCAGGTCGAGCTCGGGCTCGGCGATCTGGGGCAGGTGGGCGCGCAGCCAGGGCAGCGCCCAGGCGGTCACGCGGCCGGCCAGCCCGGCCATCGCCCGCGCGTCCTCGCGCGCCCAGGTCAGGTGGGTGTGGATGCCGCGGGGCCTGATCCGGGGCGCATCGCGCAGCAGCCGCACGCAGGCGTCCAGGCCGTCGGGGTCCATGCCGAAGGGGCTGCTCACCGCCTGCCGGGTGCCCTCGCCCGGCAGGTCCGGGTTGGCCCGCAGCAGCACGTCCGCCCGGGCGCCGGTGGCGATCAGGCGGGCCAGCTCGGTCGGGCTCTCCACGTGCAGCCGTTCGACGCCGAGTTCCAGGGCCAGCGCGAGCTCCGCGCCGGTCTTGCCGGGACCGCTGAACGCCACCCGCGCCTCCGGCAGCAGGCCGCGCACGTGGGCCAGCTCGCCGCCGGAGGCCACCTCGAACCCGTCGACGAAGGGGCGCAGCGCGCGCAGGATCTCGGCGGCGGGATTGGCCTTGACCGCGTAGAACACCTCCGCGGCCCCGGCCATCGCCGCCCGGACGGCGGCGGCGTGGCCACGTAACCCTGGTAGGTCGTGGACGTAGGCGGGCAGGTCACCCGCCGACGCCAGCCGCGCCGCCGCCGCTCGCACCCGATCTGCCGGCCTCACGCACCACCCCTTGTACGGATTTACAGGGACTTGTACGGAGACCGTACGTGACGGGCCTGTCAGGGTGCGGAACAGGTGTAGCCGGAGGGGGTCTGGGTGTTGCCGCCGGGCCTGCTCGCCTGGAAACCGAAGCTGGTGCTCGCCCCGGTGGCCAGAGTGCCGTTGTAGCCCAGGCTCTTGGCGGTGACCGTCTGCCCGCTGGTGGTCAGGGTGGCGTTCCAGGAGCCGGTCACGGTGTGGCCGGCGGGCAGGGTGAAGGTGACCGTCCAGCCGTTGGTGGGGGCGGTTCCGGTGTTGGTGACCGTCACGGGCTGCACCACGTAGCCGTTGTTCCACTGGGTCTGCACGGTGCCGGTCGCGGTGCACGGCCCGCCGGGGCCGCCGCCGCCCGTGGTGGTGGTGAAGGTGGCCGTGGCCGACGGGGTGGACAGGTTGCCGGCGCCGTCACGGGCGCGCACGTACACCTGGTACTGGGTGTTCGCGCTCAGGCCGGTCAGGGTGACGGAGGCGGTGGAGCTCTGCCCGAGCTGCGGGTCGGTGCTGCCCTGCTCGCGGTAGACGGTGTAGCCGGCCAGCCCGCTGCCGCCGGAGTCTGTCGAGGCCGTCCACGTCAGCGTGGCCGAACTGGCGGTGATGTTCGTCGCGGCGGGGGGGCCGGGGGCGGTCGGCGGGGTGGTGTCGGTGCTGGTGCCGCCCGCCAGCGCGTCGTGCACGGCGGTGTACGAGGGCTTCTGCTGGTAGCTCTCGTTGTAGATCAGCGCGGCGCCCTGGCCGGAGAAGGTGTCGGGCACCCACGAGTACTTGTCGGTGAACCCCCAGATCGTCACGCCCGCGCAGGCGGTGACGGCTAGGCAGGCGTTCACCACGTTGCGGTAGTAGGTGGCCTGTGTGGCGTCCTTCGCGGAGTCCCTGGGCATCTGCATGCGCACGTCCAGCTCGGTGATCCGGACCTGGACGCCGAGGTCGGCGAAGCGCTGCAGGTTCTGCTGGAGGTCGTTCGGGAAGCCGTACTGGATGGCGAGGTGCCCCTGGAAGCCGACGCAGTCGACGGGCACGCCCTGCTGACGCAGCGACGAGACCAGGTTGTACATGGCGGTGCTCTTGGCGTTGATCCCCTCGACGTTGTAGTCGTTGATGCACAGCCGGGCGTCGGGGTCGGCGGCGCGGGCGGCGCGGAAGGCGTCGGCGATGTAGCTCTGGCCGAGCGTGTTGTACCAGAACGAGGTGCGCAGGTTGCCGTTGTCGTCGAAGACCTCGTTCACCACGTCCCAGGAGACCAGGGCCGGGTTGTCGGCGTAGCGGCCGGCGACCTGGCTGATGTGGTTCTGCATGGCGGTGCGCATGGCGGTGGCGCCGAGGTTCTGCACCCAGCTCGGGGTCTGGCTGTGCCAGACGAGGGTGTGCCCGTGCACCTGCTGGTTGTTCTGGGTGGCGAAGTCGACGATGGCGTCGGCGCCGGAGAAGTTGAACTGGCCCTGGCTGGGTTCGGTGGCGTCCCACTTCATCGCGTTCTCGGCGGTGATCTGGCTGAACTCGGTGGCCGCGATGGTGCGGTACTGGGTCTCGTTGGACAGCGGGCCGGTGGCCAGCGCGGTGCCGATGAACTTGCCGCGACCCGCGGCGTGCTGGCGCAGCGGCGCCGAGGCGTCTGCGGGGGTGACCGGCAGCAGGAACACGGCGAGCAGGCCCAGCAGGGCGGTCGCCGCGAGAGTCCTGATCCGGGCCCCGGGTCTGATGAGCGATGACGAAAGCACGAGCACCTACCTCCGGAAGCGTGCCATGACTCGATCCCGAAAATTTCGACCTCTTGGGATCCATCCGGACGGTATTGACATGCTGGATAACGGGTCAATCCGAGAAGCAGGCAGGCACCGTTAGGGCAGGTGGGAGTCTGAAATTATCGGCGAATTCGTGAAACTTTCATGATGCCTGGCGGATCCAGAGGCAGAACGGGTGTCCCGCCGGGTCCAGGTAGACCCGCACGTCGTCCTGCGGCTGGAAGGCGGCGAGCACGGCCCCCGCCTCGGCCGCCCACGCTCCGGCGACGGCGAGATCCTCGACCTCGATGTCCAGGTGCGCCATCATCGCCTGATCTCCGGGACCGGCGGGCCAGACGGGGCGGACGTAGCGCTCCTCGGTCTGGAAGGACAGTCCCGCGCCGCCTCCCGGCGCGCGGAGCGTCACCCAGTCCGGCTCGTCGTCGTCGATCTCCCAGCCGAGCAGCCGCACGTAGAAGCCGGCCAGCGCGCGCGCGTCGGGCGCGTCGAGGACGGTGCTGGAGAGCCGGAACGAGGGGCGCCGCGACCGGCCGGAAGAGTCCATGTGCCCATCATGCTGAAAACCGCGCGTGCCCGCCCCGCTGGGGGAACTGGGGGCGGGCACGGTCCCGGAGGGTACCCGGCCTTCCGGGAGAACTGGGCGGTCAGGCGTCGTCGTCGGACACCCGGGAGGCGTCCGCGCAGGCGCTGGATCCGCTGCTGAACACCGGCAGCGTGCTCCCGCAGGTGCTCACCGGCGCCGAGACGGGCTCGACGATCTCGTCGTTGAAGATGATCAGGTCGCCGACCAGGGGCGGGGCCGGCTTGCCGGCCTGTGCGCAGGCGGGAGCGGCGAGGGAGAGCAACCCCACGATCACGCCACCGATACCCGTGGTGACGGCGAGGCGTTTGCCGGTGCGCCCGGCAGGTCCGTCTGCTGCCCGGAGCTCTCCGGACGCCCACCCAGCATGATCCGGTCGATCATGGCCAGCGCCACCGCCGAGACGATGAAGGTCAGGTGGATGAGTGTCTTCCATAGCAGCTCCCTGTCGGTCACGGCCGGCCGCGCGGCGTTGATGAAGATCTGGAGAAGGTGGATGGAGGAGATCCCGATGATGGCCATGGCGAGCTTGACCTTGAGCACGTTGGCGTTGACGTGCGAGAGCCACTGGGGCTGGTCGGGATGCCCCTCGATGCGCAGCCGCGAGACGAAGGTCTCGTAGCCGCCGACGATCACCATGATGAGCAGGTTGGAGATCATCACCACGTCCACGAGGCCGAGCACGATCAGCATGACGGTGGTCTCCGCGGGTGTGCCGCCGAAGCCGAGCTGCACGAGGTGGATCAGCTCGGCCATGAACCGCCACACGTAGACCACCTGGGCGACGATGAGCCCCATGTAGAGGGGCGCCTGGATCCAGCGGCTCAGGAACATGACATAGCCGAGTCGCCGCACCGGACTCCGGAAGCCGGCCGGCGCGGCGGCGACGGGCTGTAGCTGGTGCATCTACGACGTGAGCACGTTCACGTGCTGGATGACGGCCTCCACGCCGAGGATCGACGGATCTTCCGCCAGTTGGACCAGCGCGGGCGGGATCGCGACCGCCGCCACGGCGACGGCGGCGATCAGGGCTCGGACGTTCAACGCGACTCCTTCTCTTGCTCTTGCGGTGCCCGCGCGGATCCTGGGGGCGGACCGGGGGCGATCGGGGTGATAGGGCTGGATGCCGGGGTGGCGCGGCGCCCGATTCGCCGCGCCACCCCCGTCCAATGACCGCAGGCCGGTCAGGGCGCCAGGCAGTGAACGGCGGGCACCTCGGAGGGCACCCCGGGAGCGCTGGGGTCGACCAGGGCCGTCAGGTCGGTGGCGGCGCCGGCGAGGCACTCGGGAATCATGAGGGGGTCGACGACGGCGTGGGAGGCGGGGGCGGCGGCCATGAGGAGTCCGCCGGCGACGAGTGCGGCCACGGCTAGGCGACGGGTGCGATGCATGAGCCCTCCTGGGTCTGGTGACGGAAAACCCTCCGCCGATTACTTAGAGTATTGGATCAGTAACGCTGTGTACATAGTCTGGCCATGCTTTCACCTGCGGATTCCCCGGCGGGCCACCCACAACTTCGGCCTTTATCCCATCATGAGGGCCCTTTGCACACCTTTGTGGATCATGTTAGATGGATAAGTAAGATTCCGATCGTCGCGAGAACTGACATGCTCCGGGAAGGACCGGGCACAGTGACGCTGATCATCGATGGCGTCTCCGTACGGCAGCGCGGGGAGATCTGGCTCGACGACATCCGTCTCGAGTTACCGAGCGGCATGACGACGCTTCTCGGGCCGATGGCGGCGGGGAAGACGACGTTGATGCGGGTCGCCGCAGGGCTGTTGCCCCCCGACCGCGGGCGCGTGCTGGTCGGCGGGCGGGACGTCACCTCCGTCTCGGTACGCAAGCGCTCGGTCGCCTTCGTCTACCAGCAGTTCATCAACTACCCCTCGCTGACGGTCCACGAGAACATCGCCTCCCCGCTGCGCCTTGACTCCTCCTTCCCCAGGGGCGACGTCGACCGGCGGGTGCGCGAGGTGGCCGAGCTCATGGGCATCGGCGAGCTGCTCGGGCGCAGGCCCGCAGAGCTGTCGGGTGGCCAGCAGCAGCGGACCGCGATCGCGCGGGCGCTGGCCCGGCCCGCGGACGTGCTGCTGCTGGACGAGCCGCTGGCCAACCTCGACTTCAAGCTGCGCGAGCAGCTCCGGGCCGACCTGAAAAGCATGTTCGCCCAGGCGCCGGGCGTGGTGCTGTACTCCACGGCCGACCCGAACGAGGCGCTGTCCTTCGCGGCGCCCGCGGTGGTGCTGGGCGAGGGCCGGGTGCTGCACACCGGCGACGTGGCCGGCATGTACGCCGAGCCGCCGACGCTGGCGGTCGCCGCCACGCTCAGCGACCCGCCGCTGAACATGCTGCCCGGCGTGGTGCATGACGGCAGGATCGACTGTCTCGGCGCCTCCTTTCCCGCCCCCGGAGCGCATGAGGCCGGACGCGGCGTCATCCTCGGCGTACGCCCGCACCAGGTGAGCATCGAAGGCGGTGGGCCGGGCGTGCTGGCGTTCCCGGCCGAGATCCGGCTCGCGGAGGTGACCGGGAGCTCGACGTTCCTGCACCTGATGCTGGCCGGCGGCAGGCACCTGGTCGCGCACCTGCCGGGGACGCAGCTCTTCGAGCCCGGCGAGCCCGCGACGGCGTTCGTGGATCCGACGCACGTCTTCGTGTTCGACGAGGTCGGCGGCCGGCTGCTCGCCACGTCGGCGGCGGAGGTCGACCTGCATGGCTGACATCCGCCTGGAGGGCGTGGGACACAGCTACGACGGCGGCCGGACGTGGGCGCTGCGGCCGATGACGTGGACGTGGCGCAGCGGCAGGGCGTACGCCCTGCTCGGCCCGAGCGGCTGCGGGAAGACCACGCTGCTCAACATCATCTCTGGCCTGCTCTCCCCCACCGTGGGGCGCGTCTGGTTCGACGACCGCGACGTGACCGGCGTGCCGACCGCGGGACGCAACATCGCGCAGGTCTTCCAGTTTCCGGTGCTGTACGAGGAGATGTCCGTCTACAACAACCTGGCCTTCCCGCTGCGCAACCGCCGCTATCCCGCCGCGGAGGTGGACCAGCGGGTGCGCAGGGTGGCGCAGCTGCTGGGCCTGGAGGAGCACCTGCGGCGCAGGTCGCGGCGGCTGGACCCGGGCCGGCAGCAGATCGTCAGCCTGGGGCGCGGGCTGGTGCGCTCACAGGTGGCGGCGGTGCTGCTGGACGAGCCGCTCACCGTCGTCGACCCGGCCATGAAGTGGACGCTGCGCAGCAAGCTGAAGGAGATCCACCGCGACACCGGGCACACGCTCATCTACGTCACCCACGACCAGACCGAGGCGCTGACCTTCGCCGACGAGGTGGTCGTGCTCAACCAGGGGGCGATCATGCAGGCGGGCGAGCCGAGCGAGCTGTTCCTGTCGCCCGCGCACGAGTTCGTCGGCCACTTCATCGGCTCGCCCGGCATGAACGTGCTGCCGGCCGAGCTGGTGGACGGCGTGGTCAGGGTCGGCGACGCCCCAGTGGGGCGGGCAGTGGGACAGGCGGCGGGAAAGGCGGCGGGCGAGGCGGCGGGCGAGCTGCCGCCGGGCCCGGTGCGCATCGGGGTCCGGCCGGAGTTCGTACGGCTCGACGGCGGCGTGGCCGGGCTGGCGGCGCGGGTGACGGGCGTGGACCGGATGGGCGCCTACAACCTGGTGCACGCGCGGGTGAACGGGCACACGCTGATCGCCAAGACCGACGCCTCCGCCGCCTTCGAGCCCGGCGCCTCGCAGTCACTGCGCTTCGCCGAGGGCCGCGCGTTCCTGTTCAGGGACGCGGTCAGGTGCGGCGTGATCGAGCCGCTGGACGGGAGGGGGGAGGCGTGAGCGAGCGGACGGCGGCCGTCGAGCCGGCCGAGAGCCGGGCCGAGCCCAAACGCAGGAACAACCGGGCCTGGTTCCTGGTGCTGCCCGTCGTCGTGTCGGTCGCGTTCACGGCGGTGATCCCGCTGATGACGGTCGTGAACTTCTCCGTGCAGGACATCTTCAGCCCCAACGACCGGCTCTTCGTCGGGCTGGAATGGTTCCGGTCCGTCTCGCGCGACCCGGAGGTGCGCGCCGCGTTCGTGCGCACGCTGCTGTTCTCGGCGCAGGTGCTGCTGCTGGAGATCCCCCTGGGCGTGGCGCTGGCGGTGTCGATGCCGCGCCGCGGCGTCTGGGTGTCGGTGGCCCTGGTGCTGGTCGCGCTGCCGCTGCTCATCCCGTGGAACGTGGTGGGCACCATCTGGCAGATCTTCGCCCGCCCCGACATCGGGCTCGGCGGCTGGACGATCAACAACGTGCTGGGGATCAACTTCAACTACACCCTGGACGCCACCGACGCCTGGATCACCGTGCTGACCATGGACGTGTGGCACTGGACGCCACTGGTGGCGCTGCTCGCCTACGCCGGGCTCCGCTCGATCCCGGACCCGTACTTCCAGGCGGCGCAGATCGACGGCGCCTCCGCCTGGTCCACCTTCCGCCACATCCAGCTCCCCCGGCTGCGCGGGGTGCTGACGATCGCGATCCTGCTGCGCTTCATGGACAGCTTCATGATCTACACCGAGCCGTTCGTGGTCACGGGCGGCGGGCCGGGCAACGCCACCTCCTTCCTGAGCATCCTGCTGTCGAAGATCGCCGTCGGGCAGTTCGACCTGGGGCCGGCGGGCGCGTTCTCGCTGCTGTACTTCCTGGCCGTGCAGATCGTGTCGTACGTCTTCTTCACCGTACTGACCAGGACCGGGAGGTGAGGGCCGGGATGAGCGCCAGAGGGAGAGCCGGCAGATCACTGCCGTGGGCGCGCACGGTGTTCTGGCTCTACGGCATCACGCTCCTGCTGCCGCTGCTGTGGATGTTCGGCATGTCCATCCGGCCCAACGAGGACATCCTCGGCAGCTTCTCGCTCATCCCCCAGCGCGTGACCTTCGACAACTACGCCACCTTCTTCACGGATCCGGTGTGGTATTCGAGCTATCTGAACTCGATCATCTACACGTCCATGAACGCGGTCATGTCGCTGGTCGTGGCGCTGCCCGCCGCCTACGCCTTCTCCCGGTTCCGCTTCGCCGGGGACAAGCACCTGTTCTTCTGGCTGCTGACGAACCGGATGGCGCCGCCGGCGGTGTTCCTCCTGCCGTTCTTCCAGATCTACCAGGCGGTCGGCCTGTTCGACACGCACCTGGGCGTGGCCATCGCGCACATGCTGTTCAACGTCCCGCTGGCGGTGTGGATCCTCGAAGGGTTCATGTCCGGCATCCCCCGCGAGATCGACGAGACGGCGGCGATCGACGGCTACTCGCTGCCGCGGTTCCTCATCAAGATCTTCCTGCCGATGATCCGCTCGGCGATCGGCGTCACCCTGTTCTTCTGCTTCATGTTCAGCTGGGTCGAGCTGCTCATCGCCAGGACCATCACCTCGGTCAACGCCAAGCCGATCGCGGCCACGATGACGCGCACGGTCAGCGCCGCGGGGGTCGACTGGGGGCTGCTGGCGGCGGCCGGCGTGCTGACGATCGTCCCGGGCGCCATCGTGATCTGGTTCGTCCGTAACTACATCGCCAAGGGTTTCAGCCTGGGGAGGGTCTGACCGGTGTTCGAGTGGATGGTCTGGACCGGCCCGACGGCTCTGGTCTTCATCGGCCTGGCGCTGCTGCTGTGCGGGATGGCGGTCTGGGCCAAGCTCTCCCCGCCGGTGGCCCGGCGGGGGTTCCTGCGCATCGAGACCGATCGGGGGGACCGGCTGTACATCGGCCTCATCAGCGCGGCCGTCGTACTCGCCGGATGGATCGCGGTCACCGACCTGTCCATGTGGCTGGCACTGGCCTGCGCGTTCCTGGTGGCGCTGACGATCGGGTTGTGGGGCTGACGAAGGAGGCGGCTATGCCGTTAAAGCTCGACAGGAAGATCCCCAAGAGGCACCGGAAGGGTGCGGTCTGCCTGGCCGCCCTCGTCCTGCTGGCCTCCGCCTGCTCACAGGGCGGCGGCACGAGCGGCGGCGACTTCCGGGAGGCCGACGCCAAGGCGGCCGCCCAGCGATGGGTGTCCACCCAGTTCACGCCGAGCACGCTGTCCAAGGATCAGCAGCTCGCCGAGATGGACTGGTTCATGAAGGCGGCCGCGCCGTACCGGGGCATGGAGATCAACGTGGTGTCGGAGACGATCACCACGCACGAGTACGAGTCGCAGCAGCTCGCCAAGGCGTTCACCGAGATCACCGGGATCAGGATCAAGCACGACCTGATCCAGGAGGGCGACGTGATCGAGAAGCTGCAGACGCAGATCCAGGGCAACCAGAACATCTACGACGCCTACGTCAACGACTCCGACCTGATCGGCACGCACTCGCGCGGCGACTACGTGCTGCCGCTGTCGGACTACATGACCGGCGAGGGCAAGGCGGTCACCTCGCCCACGCTGGACCTGAACGACTTCATCGGCATCAGCTTCACCACCGGCCCGGACAAGAAGCTGTACCAGCTTCCCGACCAGCAGTTCGCCAACCTCTACTGGTTCCGCTACGACTGGTTCACCGATCCGGACGTCAAGAAGCAGTTCAAGGACGCCTACGGGTACGAGCTCGGCGTGCCGGTCAACTGGGCCGCTTATGAGGACATCGCCGACTTCTTCACCAACAAGGTGAACGGCGACGGCACCGTGGACGGCAAGAAGGTCTACGGCCACATGGACTACGGGCGCAAGGACCCGTCGCTGGGCTGGCGCTTCACCGACTCGTGGCTGTCGATGGCGGGCAACGGCGACCCCGGCATCCCCAACGGCCTGCCGGTGGACGACTGGGGCATCAGGGTGGAGAACTGCCGCCCGGTCGGCTCGTCGGTGACCCGCGGCGGCGACACGAACGGGCCCGCCGCCGTGTACGCGCTCACCAAGTACGTGGACTGGCTGAAGAAGTTCGCGCCGAAGGAGGCGGCCGGGATGAACTTCAGCGAGGCGGGCCCGGTCCCGGCGCAGGGCAACATCGCCCAGCAGATCTTCTGGTACACGTCGTTCACGGCCGACATGACCAAGGAAGGGCTGCCGGTCGTCAACAGCGACGGCACCCCCAAGTGGCGCATCGCGCCGAGCCCGCACGGCACGTACTGGAAGGACGGCAACAAGCTCGGCTACCAGGACGCGGGCTCGTGGACGCTGCTGAAGAACACGCCGAAGGAGCGGCGGGCGGCGGCGTGGCTGTACGCGCAGTTCGTCACCTCCAAGACGGTGTCGCTGAAGAAGTCGATCACCGGTCTGACGTTCATCCGCGACTCCGACATCAACAGCGACTACTTCGCCGACAACGCCGCCAAGTACGGCGGGCTGATCGAGTTCTACCGCGGCCCGGCGCGCAAGCAGTGGACGCCGACCGGGACGAACGTGCCCGACTATCCGAGGCTGGCGCAGCTGTGGTGGCAGAACGTGGCCACCGCCGTCACCGGCGAGACCACCGCGCAGCAGTCCATGGACAACCTGGCCAAGCAGCAGGACGACATCCTGTCTCGGCTGGAGCGGCGCGGCTACGGCGGCGCCTGCGCGCCCAAGCTGAACCAGGAGCGGGACGCCCAGTACTGGTTCGACCAGCCGGGCGCGCCCGCGCCGAAACTGGGCGACGAGCGCGGCAAGCCGGCGACCCTGGACTACGACGAGCTGATAGCCCAGTGGAAGAAGGTCGACTGAACCTCCCTTGACCGGTGCCCCCGGTTTCCCCCTCTGAGCGGTCGGGAAGGAGACCGGCCAGGGGAAATCGGGGGAAACAAGGATGGATATCCCACGCGGCTGGCCGCTGTTGCGGCAACTGGCCGGCAAGGATCGCTTCGGCCGGGGGGCCGCGGTGGAGTCGGCCAGGACGGCCTCCCTGGGGGCGCGCACGGCGAGCGCCGACCGGGTGGTGAAGTCGGTCTGCCCGTACTGCGCCGTGGGCTGCGGGCAGAACGTCTACGTGAGCGACGAGCGGGTCGTCCAGATCGAGGGCGACCCCGACTCCCCCATCAGCCGGGGGCGGCTGTGCCCGAAGGGCGCCGCCACCCTCCAGCTCACCACGGACTCCGGCCGCCAGGATCGGGTGCTGTACCGGCCGCCGCACGCCACCGGCTGGCAGGAGCTCGACCTGGCCACGGCGATGGACATGGTGGCCGACCGGATCATCACCACCCGCCGCGCCACCTGGGAGTGGGAGAGCGACGGCATGCGCACGGCCAGGACCATGGGCATCGCCTCACTCGGCGGCGCCACCCTGGACAACGAGGAGAACTACCTGATCAAGAAGCTGCTGACGGCGCTGGGCGTGGTGCAGATCGAGAACCAGGCCCGTGTCTGCCACAGCTCGACCGTCGTCGGGCTCGGCACGTCCTTCGGGCGCGGTGGCTCCACCACGTTCATGCAGGACCTGCAGCACGCGGACTGCCTGATCATCGAGGGCTCCAACTTCGCCGAGGCCCATCCGGTGGGGTTCCAGTGGGTGATGGAGGCCAAGGCGCGCGGCGCGGTGGTGATCCACGTGGATCCGCGTTTCACCCGCACCAGCGCCATGGCCGACCTGCACGTGCCGCTGCGCGCCGGGACCGACGTGGCCTTCCTCGGCGGCCTGATCAACCACGTGCTGAGCGAGGAGCTCTACTTCCGCGACTACGTGACCGCCTACACCAACGCGGCCACCATCGTCGGCGAGGAATACCGCGGCACCGAGGACCTGGACGGGCTGTTCTCCGGCTTCGACCCCGAGACCCGGCTCTACGACTTCCGCACCTGGCAGTACGAGGGCATGCCGGTGCACTCGGCGTCGGGCGCCCACGACGGCAGGGACACCGCCGAGGGGCCGCCGGGGCGCAGCGAGATGCACGGAGCGGGCGGCGTCACCCTGCACGGCGACCCGGCCCGCGACGAGACGCTGCAGCACCCGCGGTGCGTGATGCAGATCCTGCGTCGCCACTACGCGCGCTACACGCCCGAGATGGTGGAGCGGGTGTGCGGCATCCCGCGCGACGCGTTCGCGCAGGTGTGCCGCCATCTGACGGAGAACTCGGGCCCCGAGCGCACCTCGGCGTTCGTCTACGCGGTCGGCTGGACGCAACACAGCGACGGCTCCCAGTTCATCCGCGCGGCGAGCATCCTGCAACTGCTGCTCGGCAACATCGGCAGGCCGGGCGGCGGCATCCAGGCGCTGCGCGGGCACGCCAGCATCCAGGGCTCCAGCGACATCCCGACGCTGTTCAACCTGCTGCCCGGCTACATCCCGATGCCGTACGCGCACGAGGACGAGAGGCTGGCCGATTTCCTGCGCACCGACGCCGTCACCAAGGGCTACTGGGCCGAGCTGCCCGCCTACCTGGTCAGCCTGCTGAAAGCCTGGTGGGGCCCCGCGGCCGTGCCGGACAACGACTTCCGCTTCGGCTACCTGCCCCGGCTGACCGGCAGCCACAACACCTATGACACCGTGCTGGCGCAGCTGGAGGGCACCTGCAAGGGCTATCTGCTGATGGGCGAGAACCCGGCCGTCGGGTCGGCGAACGCCAGGATGCAGCGGCTCGGCATGGCCGAGCTCGACTGGCTGGTGGTGCGCGACTTCAACCTGATCGAGAGCGCCACCTGGTGGCAGGACGGCCCGGAGATCGAGACCGGCGAGCTGTCCACCGAGGACATCGCGACCGAGGTGTTCTTCTTCCCCGCCGCGTCTCACACGGAGAAGGACGGCAGCTTCACCAACACCAACCGGCTGCTGCAGTGGCACCACAAGGCCGTCCAGCCCTCCGGCGACCGGCGCAGCGACCTGTGGTTCATGTACCACCTGGGGCGGATCATCCGGCAGAAGCTCGCCGGGTCCGACGACCCCATGGACGCCCCCGTGCTCGACCTGACCTGGGACTACCCCACCGAGGGCGAGATCGCGGAGCCGGTCGCCGAGGCGGTGCTCGCCGAGATCAGCGGCCACGACGCCGCCGGCCGGCCGCTGTCGGCCTACACCGAGCTCAGGGACGACGGCTCCACCTCCTGCGGCTGCTGGATCTACTGCGGCGTCTACGCCGACGGCGTCAACCAGGCCGCGCGGCGCAAGCCCGGCCGGGAGCAGGACTGGATCGCCGCCGAGTGGGCGTGGGCGTGGCCGGCCAACCGGCGCCTGCTCTACAACCGCGCGTCCGCCCGGCCCGACGGAAGCCCGTGGAGCGAGCGCAAGAGGCTCGTCTGGTGGGACGAGGCCGCCGGCACGTGGACGGGCTTCGACGTGCCGGACTTCGAGGCGGGCAAGTCGCCCGGTTACAGACCCTCCGGGGGCGCCACCGGCGTGGCGGCGCTGTCGGGCATCGACCCGTTCATCATGCAGGGCGACGGCAAGGGCTGGCTGTTCGCTCCCGCCGGGGTGCTCGACGGCCCGCTGCCCGCCCACTACGAGCCTCAGGACTCCCCCGTGGCCAACGCGCTGTACGGGCGGCAGCGCAACCCGGCGCGCAAGCTCTATCCGCACGAGCTCAACCGCTACCACCCCAGTGGTGACGAGCCCGGCGCGTCGGTCTACCCGTACACCGTCACCACCTACCGACTGACCGAGCACTTCACCGCCGGCGGGATGAGCCGCCACACCCCGTATCTGGCCGAGCTGCAGCCGGAGATGTTCTGCGAGGTGTCGCCCGAGCTCGCGGCCGAGCGCGGGCTCTCGCACGGCGGCTGGGCGACGATCATCACCGCCCGCAACGCCATCGAGGCCAGGGTGCTGGTCACCGAGCGGATGGCGCCGCTGCGCGCCGACGGGCAGGCGGTGCACCAGATCGGGCTGCCGTTCCACTTCGGGCCCAACGGCCTGGCCAGGGGCGACGCGGCCAACGAGCTGTCGTCGATCGCGCTGGACCCGAGCTCGCTCATCCAGGAGGTCAAGGCGCTGTCTGCGGACATCCGCCCCGGCCGCCGCCCGCGCGGGGCCGCCCTGCCTGAGCTGGTCCTGCACTACCGCCGGCGGGCCGGCATCACCGAACGCACCGGAACGGAGGTGTGAGCCGATGGCTCTGCTGGAGGAACCCGCCGCCGAAGGGCGCGTCGGCTTCTTCACCGACACCAGCGTCTGCATCGGCTGCAAGGCGTGCGAGGTGGCGTGCAAGGAGTGGAACGCGGTCCCCGAGGACGGCCTGAACTTCACCGGGATGTCCTACGACAACACCGTGGGGCTCGGCGCGAGCACCTGGCGGCACGTCGCCTTCATCGAGCAGCCGCGCCGGCTGGGCTGCCAGGAGACGGGCCTGGCGACCGCCGCCGAGCTCGCCGGCGAGCCCAGGGAGCCGGACTTCCGCTGGCTGATGGCCTCTGATGTGTGCAAGCACTGCACGCACGCCGCCTGCCTGGACGTGTGCCCGACCGGGGCGCTGTTCCGCACCGAGTTCGGCACCGTGGTGGTGCAGGACGACGTCTGCAACGGCTGCGGCTACTGCGTCCCGGCCTGCCCGTACGGGGTCATCGGCAAGCGCGAGGACGACGGGCGGGTGTGGAAGTGCACGATGTGCTACGACCGGCTCGGGGCCGGTCAGGAGCCGGCCTGCGCCAAGACCTGCCCGACCGACTCCATCCAGTTCGGCGACCTGGCCGAGCTGCGCGAGCGGGCGGAGCACCGGCTGGAGCAGCTGCACCAGGCGGGTACCACGTCGGCCCGGCTGTACGGCCACGACCCCGACGACGGGGTGGGCGGTGCCGGCGCCTTCTTCCTGCTGCTCGACGAGCCCGAGGTGTACGGCCTGCCACCGGACCCGGTGGTGACCACCAGGGACCTGCCCTCGATGTGGAGGCATGCGGCGCTCGCCGCGGCCGGACTGCTCGCCGGCCTCGCGGCGGTGTGCTGGAAGGGGCGCTCATGACGGATCAGTCCAGCCAGACCGATGTCCGGATGGACTCCGATCCCGCGCTGCGGCCGGACCGGGAGGCCACGCCGGGCTCGGCCGGCCGCCGTGACCGCCCGGCAGGTGCGCCGGGGCGCCGGGGTGAGCGGCGCATGGTGCCGAAGGCGGACTTCCGCTCCTACTACGGACTCCCGGTGATCAAGGAGCCCACCTGGCAGGCGCCGGACATCGCCGGCTACCTCTTCCTCGGCGGCCTGGCGGGCGCATCCTCCACGCTGGCCGCCGCGGCCGAGCTCACCGGCCGCCCCCGCCTGGCGCGGGCGGGCAAGGTAGCGGCCCTCGCCGCGGTGAGCGGGTCGCTGTACGCGCTCATCCACGATCTGGGGCGGCCGGAGCGCTTCCACCACATGTTGCGGGTGTTCAAGGTGACCTCGCCGATGAATGTCGGCACCTGGATCCTGACGGGCTACGGGCCGCAGGCCGGGCTGGCCGCGGCGACGGCCGTCACCGGCCTGTTCCCGCGCGCGGGCCGGGCGGCCACCCTCGGGGCCGGGCTGCTCGGCCCGGCGCTCGCCACCTACACCGCCGTGCTGGTCTCCGACACCGCCGTGCCTGCCTGGCACGGCGGCTACCGGGAGATGCCGTTCCTGTTCGCCGGTTCGGCGGCAGCGTCGGCGGGCGGGCTCGGCCTGCTGGCCGCACCGCTCGCCGAGGCCGGGCCGGCCCGCCGCGCCGCCCTGCTCGGCGTCACCGTCGAGGTCGCCGCCGCCAAGCGGATGGAGCGTCGCCTCGGGCCGGTGGCCGAGCCGCTCCGGCGCGGGCGCTCCGGGCGGCTGCTGCGCCTGGGACAGGCGCTGTCCCTCGGCGGAGCGGTGCTCGGCCAGACGGCGGGCCGCCGCAGCCGGGCCGCCGCGGTGGCGGCCGGCGCGGCGCTCCTGGCCGGGTCGCTCTGCACCCGGTTCGGCGTCTTCGAGGCCGGCCTGGCCTCTTCGCGCGACCCGGCGCACACGGTCGGGCCGCAGCGCGCGCGGCTGGAGGCGGAGGGCCGGTGAAACTCGTCGCGTACCTGCCGCTGCTGGCCATCGCGGCAGCCACCTGCGCGGCCGCCTGGCTGGCCGGACGGGCCCCCGGTCAAGGGGGACGCTGAGCTCAGGCCGACGGCACCCTGTCCTCGCCCGCGGGCTCCGGCAGGTCGAGGCTGTCGCGCAGCTTGGTGGGCTTGAGGAAGAGGGTGGCGACGACACCGGCGGCGGCGATGGCGGCCGAGACGAGGAAGATGTGCCCCGTGGCGTCGCCGTAGGCGGCGCGCACGATCGCCTGGATCGGCTCGGGCAGCGCCTGGATGTTGAGGCTCGCGCCGGCGTCGCCTCCCGAGGCGGGGATGCCGGCCTTGGCCAGGCCCTGCGTGATGCTGGTCGCGACCTGGTTGGCCAGGATGGCGCCGAGGACGGAGACGCCGATGGTGCCGCCGAGAGAGCGGAAGAACGTGACCGCGCCGCTGGCCGCGCCGAGCTCGCTCAGCGGAACGGTGTTCTGAATGGCGAGCACGAGGTTCTGCATGGACATGCCGACTCCGGCGCCGACCAGCACCATCGCGGCCGCGATGAGGAGCAGCGAGGTCTCGTGGTCCATCGTGGACAGCACGAGGAACCCCACGGTCAGCACGATCGATCCGGTGACGATGTAGGACTTCACGTTGCCGCTCTTGGACACCATGCGCCCGGTGATCGTCGAGGAGAACAGCACTCCGACCATCATGGGGATGGTGAGCAGGCCGGCCTCGGTCGGGCTGTAGCCGCGGCCGATCTGGAAGTACTGGCCCAGGAAGACCGAGCCGCCGAACATGGCCATGCCGACGGCGAGGCTGGCCAGGATCGCCAGGGCGGGGGTGCGGCGGCGGATGACGTGCAGCGGCACGACGGGCTGGGCGGCCCGCGCCTCCACCACGGTGGCCAGCGCCAGGATGGCGGCGCCGCCGCCGGCCATGGCGGCCGTCTGCCAGGAGAGCCAGTCGAAGGAGTTGCCGACGAAGGTGACCCAGATGAGCAGCACGCTGACGCCGGCGGCGATCAGGGTCGCGCCCGCGTAGTCGATCTTGACGTCGGCCCGGCGGACGGTGGTGACGTGCAGCGTCTTGTGCAGCAGCGCGAAGGCGGCCACGGTGAACGGCACCGCAATGAAGAAGCACCAGCGCCAGCCGAGCCAGGAGGTGTCGGCGATGAGCCCGCCGAGCAGCGGGCCCGCGACGGTGGCCACGGCCATGACGGCACCGAGGAAGCCGTTGTAGCGGCCGCGCTCCTTCGGGCTGATCATCGCGGCGATCACCACCTGCACGAGGACCTGCAGGGCGCCCATGCCCAGTCCCTGCAGGGCGCGGAAGGCGATGAGCTGTCCGGTGTTCTGGGCGAAGCCGCAGGCCAGCGAGGCCACCATGAAGATCACGATGGCGATCTGGAGCAGCAGCTTCTTGCTGAAGAGGTCGGCCAGCCTGCCCCAGATCGGCGTGGAGGCGGTGGCGGCCAGCAGCGAGGCGGTGACCACCCAGGTGTATTGGGACTGCGTGCCGTTCAGGGCGCCGATGATCTGCGGCAGCGCGACCGACACGATCGTGCCGCTGATCATCGCGACGAACAGGACCAGCAGCAGGCCGCTCAGCGCTTCGAGGATCTGCCGGTGGGTCATCGGTTCGGCGGGCGGGGGCTCGCTCAAGCTTGCCCTGGTCTGAGGGGTTTCCATCACGACAGGACACCCTACATGCCCACTGGGAAACTTTGCGCACTGGGCATATTTGCACAGCGGGTAGAGTGGCCGGACTATGGACACCACGGTCGGACTGCGCGAACGCAAGAAGGCGGAGACCCGGCAGGCCGTGCACGAGGCGGCCCTGCAGCTCGTGGTCGAGCACGGTTTCGACGCCGTCACCGTCGAGGCCATCGCCGACGCGGCCAACATCTCCCGCCGCACCTTCTCCAACTACTTCGCGGGCAAGGAGGACGCCCTCCTGTACGGCGAGGAGCACCGCATCCGCACCCTGGTGGAGCGGGTCCGCGCCCAGCCTCCGGCCGAGCCGGCCTGGCGCGCGCTGCGCCGGGCGGTCCACGACCTGTACGGCCAGGTGGGCACGCCGGAGCGGGATTGGGCCGTACGCACCCGCCTGGCCAAGAAGCACCCCGCACTGCTGGCCAGGCAGCTCGCCAACCACGCGGTGCTCGAACGCGAGCTGGCCCAGGCCGTCGCCGAACGCCACAGCCCCGTCCAGCCCCGGGTGATGGCGGCCGCCTTCCTGTCCTCCCTGCGCATCGCCACGCACCTGTGGATCGAGGAGCAGACGGTGCGCCCGCTGCTCGATGTCATCGACGAGACGCTCGACCAGATGGCCCAGCCGTTCGCCTAGCCCCACCGGCCGCGAGCCGGAAACTGTCGGACCGCACCGCGACAATCGGCAGGATGCCGCGACTCGCCGAGGCGAACCAGCGCTCGGATGAAGTGGTGGCGGGACTATGATGTCGGAAACTGAAGCGGCGGAGGTGGCCGGTGCTGTCCAAATGGGCTCATGACAGGTTCGGGGTTCGCGCTCCGCTGATCCGCGAGGGTGTCGTGGAGGCGCTGTCGCGGGCGCTGGCCAATGCCCAGGACGCCCAGAAGGTGGCGGGCACCGATCACCTGCACCCGTTCGGGTTCACGCTGATGTCGCGCAAGTTCGAGGCGCTGGCCAAGGTGTTCGAGGATCTGGGCGACGTCCTGGTCGTCAAGCCCGCCGGTTCGCAGCACGAGCTCGTCGTGGTCGGCGACAACCTGCTGTTCCCGTTCCGCTATGGCAGGGACCGGTCGGTGAGCGTCGCCGCCGCGCGGATCGGTGAGGGCAGGCCGTCCGCACTGGTGCAGGCGCTGTTCGACCGGTTCGGGCCGGAGCCCGTGGTGGAGCAGCTGGCCCTGGGCGACGTCGCCCCGCACGCCGTGCCGATCGCCGAGGCGCTGGGCAGCCTGCCGGAGACGACCAGGCTCGTGCTCGTCGCCTATTCCTGCAACGCCCAGGCCGGGCTGCTCGACGCCTGGTGGGGCGAGGCCGAGCTGCTCGACAGGTCGGGCAGCCTGCGCTGGCACCACTGCGAGCAGATCCCGCTGGTGGCCGGCACCGCGCAGCTCGCGCACAGCCCGGCCGCGGCGGGTCCCGGCAGGTTCGACCAAGGTGTCATGCCCACCCCGCGGATCGACGCGCGCTCGCCGCTGGAGCGCGTGCGCCCGCCCGCGGCCGAGGCGATCCCGCTCTTCCCGGACGCCGCCCGCGATGCATGACGCTCGACGGGCTCTCACCCCGCAGGCCGTCTCCGACGCCTTCGATCCCACCCGCCTCACCCAGGCCCGCCACCTCGCCGCGCTGACCAAGAAGGAGGTGGCCGAGCGCATCGGGGTGTCCCCCGCCGCGGTCGGCCAGTACGAGGCCGGGATGACGCGGCCCCGGCCCGACCTGATCCCGCCGCTCGCGGCGGTGCTCGCCGTGCCGATGGCGTTCTTCCTGCCGGGCCGGCCGCACGGCAAGCTGGACGGGTCGATGGCGCACTTCCGCAGCCTGCGCTCCACCCGCGCCTACCAGCGGGCCAAGGCGGTGGCGTTCGTCGAGCAGGTGTGGGAGCTGGCCCACGCGCTGGAGAAGCGGGTGCGGCTGCCCGCCGTGGACCTGCCCGGCTTCGCCGGCGGGGAGGTGCACTCCGCGCTGCCCGGCGACCCCGCGGGAGCGGCCCGGGGGCTGCGCGCCCACTGGGGGCTGGGCACCGGGCCGATCAGCCATCTGGTCCGGCACATGGAGGCCAGGGGGATCGTCGTCGCCTTCCCCCGCCACGACCCCGACGCCGTCACCGTGGACGCCTTCTCCACCTCCAGCATGCCGCGGCCCATCGTGGTGCTGACGCCCAACAGGTTCGACGACATCTACCGCCACCGCTTCACCGCGGCCCACGAGCTGGGCCATCTCGTCCTGCACGGCGACACGGCCGCGGGCGACAGCCAGCAGGAGCGCGAGGCGGACGCGTTCGCCGCCGAGTTCCTGACACCGCGCGACAGCATCGTGCCGCACCTGCCGCTGCGGGCCGACCTGCGCAGGCTGGCGGAGCTGCGGGAGGTCTGGGGGGTGTCCGTCGACTCGCTGCTGTACCGCTGCCGGGAGACCGGGCTGTTGTCCGACTCCGCCGCCGGCCGCGCCTACCAGCGCCTCAAGACCTTGCGCGAGCAGCCGGGGTTCACCAACGAGCCGGTCTCCGGCTACCCGGGCGAGCAGCCCGTGCTGCTCGCCCGCGCCTTCGACCTGGCCACAGCCGAGGCCGACCTGACCGCCGCGACGCTGGCCGACGAGCTGGCCTGGCCCATCACCCGCGTCAGAGAACTCATCGGCCTCACCCACCAACGCCCACAACTGAAACTCGTCCCCTGAACCCAGCCGGCGACCGAAGGGCATCCCCGGACGCGGCCCCGGCCCAGGACGCACCCGGCACAACCGGTCCAGGCGAAGGTCAGCCGCGCTTCACCAGCGAACCGGTCCCCGGCTACCGAGGCGAGCAGCCCCTGCCGCCGCCCGCCCCTCGCCCCAGCCACAACCGAGGCCGACCTGTCCGCCGCAAGCCGGTCCGCGCCGCGCCGGTCCGCGCCGAGGTGGGCACGGGCGAGACTGGGCGCTGTGACTGGAAAGGCGGGCTCCGCGAGGTCCGAGAGGCCCTCCCGGCGAGTGCCCCCGGGAGGAACCCCCTGCGCTCAGTCGGCCGCCACCAGATGGTCCTCCTCCGGGATGGGGAACGGGCTGGGCGGCATCGGGATGGGCGGGTCGTCCTGGGCATCGCGCACCGGGCACGTGAAAGTGTGCGTGCCCGGCCCGACCTCGAATGGCCCGCTCGCGACCCGGATGGGGGTGGGCGGGCCCGATTCTGGGAGCACCGCCTCGGGACCCGGCCCGTCGGTCGCCCGGCCCGGCGGCACACCCGTCAGGTCCACCTCGGCCGCCGTGCCCGGCGGTACCGTCGCGGTGACCGTGAGGAGGCCGGCCGCGCGGGTCCAGGAGACCGACGCCCGGCCGTACGGGGTGTCGTGCTCCGCGGAGGCGTGGGTGAGGCCGCCGCCGGGGCGGGGGGCGACGCGCAGGCGGCGGTAGCCGTCGGCCGCGGGGGCGAGGCCGGCGACGGTGCGGTGCAGGAAGTCGGCCACCGCGCCGAGCGCGTAGTGGTTGAAGGACGTCATGTCCCCCGGGTTGACGGAGCCGTCCGGCAGCAGGCTGTCCCAGCGCTCCCAGATGGTCGTGGCCCCCATGGTCACCGGGTACAGCCACGACGGGCACTCCCGCTGCGACAGCAGGTGGTAGGCGGTGTCGTGGGCACCGACGGAGGCCAGGGCGTCGCAGATGAGCGGGGTGCCGACGAAGCCGGTGCCGATCCGGTGGTCCTCCTGGACGACCAGCTCGACCAGGCGGCGGCCGGCGCGTTCGCGCTGGGCCGCGTCCAGGAGGTCCATCCGCAGGGCCACGGCGTAGGCCGTCTGGCTGTCGCTGGCCAGGCGCCCGGAGGCGGTGACGAACTCGCCGCGGAACGCCTCGCGCACCGAGGCCGCCAACCCGGCGTAGTGCCCGGCGTCGGCCTCGTGGCCGAGCAGCTCGGCCGCCTGGGCCAGGATGGACGCCGTGTGGGCGTGGTAGGCGGTGGCGATCAGGTACGGGTCGGTGCGGGCCTTGGCGGGCGCGTCCGGCGGCGCGGCCGGGTCGAGCCAGTCGCCGAACTGGAAGCCCTCGTCCCACAGGTGGTCCTCGCCGGCCAGAGCGGCGATCAGGTCGACCCACGCCTTCATGCTCGGATACTGCGTCCGCAGCCGCTCCAGGTCGCCGAAGCGCTGATAGAGGGTCCAGGGCACGAGCACCGCCGCGTCTCCCCAGGCGGCCGTGGGCACCGTGGGGAACAGGACCTGCACCCACGGCACGTAGTGCGGCACCGCGCCGAGCTCGGCCTGCTCGGCGGCCAGGTCGCGCAGCCAGGACGCCAGCGTGCCCGCGCAGTCGTAGAGGAAGGACGCGGCCGGGGCGAACACCTGGATGTCGCCGGTCCAGCCGAGCCGCTCGTCGCGCTGCGGGCAGTCGGTGGGGAGGTCGACGAAGTTGCCGCGCATGCTCCACACGACGTTGTCGTGCAGCCGTTCAAGCAGCGGGTCGGAGCAGGAGAACCAGCCGGTGCGGCGCATGTCGGTGTGGCAGACGACCGCCACCACGCCGTCCGGCGGCAGCTCCCCCGGCCAGCCGGTCACCTCGGCGTAGCGGAAACCGTGGATGGTGAAGCGCGGCTCCCACTCCTCCACGCCGCCGCCGCGCAGGGTGTAGGTGTCCAGCGCGTCGGCGCCGCGCAGCGGCCGCAGCGACAGCGCGCCGTCTTCGAGCACCTCTGCGTGGCGGAGGGAGACGGTGTGCCCGGCGGGGCCGTGGACGCGGATGCGCAGGCGGCCGGAGATGTTCTGGCCGAAGTCGAGGATGGTCTCGCCGGACGGGCCCGTCAGCGTCCGGACCGGGGCGAGCGTCTCCACGCGGCGTACGGGCGGGCCGTCGGGGGCGACGAGCAGGGCCGGGTCGTGGTCGAGGACGTCCACCGGGAGCCACCCGGACTCGTCGAAACCCGGCGACGACCAGCCGTCCGGCAGCAGGCGGGCGTCATGCTTCTCGCCGTCGTACAGGCCGGTCGCGGTCACCGGCCCTGGCGCGCTGCGCCACGAGCCGTCCGTGGTCAGCGTTTCGGCGGTGCCGTCGGCGTAGGTCACCTCGAGCTGGGCGATCAGCGCCGTCCGCGTGCCGTACGTGCGGACCCTGCCTCCGGCGAAGCCGAGGCGGCCGCGGTACCAGCCGTCGGCCAGGGTGGCGCCGATGGCGTTGGCGCCGGGGCGCAGCAGCGAGGTGACGTCGTGGGTGCGGTAACGCAGCCGGTGGTGGTAGCTGGTCCAGCCGGGGGCGAGGACCTCGTCGCCGACGACCTGGCCGTTGATCTCGACCTCGTACAGGCCGTGCGCGGTGACGTACAGGCGGGCCCGTACGGGAGCCCCGCGCAGCTCGAAGCCGCGCCGCAGCAGCGGCGCGGGGCCGTCCGGCTCGCCGAGCAGTGCCGGCGGCGGCGCGGCGGCCTCGGCGCGCCACCGGTCCGGCGACAGCAGCCCCGTCTCGACGGGCGACCAGGGGCTCCAGCCGCTCACCGAGCCGTCGGCTCCGTGCACGCGCACGCGAACGGCGCGGCTCTCGCCGGAGCCGAGCTCCTCCCCCGGCCACGGCACCAGGTTCGACTCGCCGGAGCGCACCAGGTGGGACACGGCGGCGAGCGTGCTGCCCGTGTCGCCGCGGATCTCCACTTCGTAGGCGCTCTGCCGCCAGGACGGGCGGTCGGTGGTGACGGTCCAGGACAGGCGGGGCCTGGACTCCCCGATGCCGGACGGCCGCCTGTGGTGCTCGAAACGGGGGGCGTCCACATGGACGCCGGCCGCCTGGGTCATGGTGCTCCTCGCGACGTGGGTCAGCCCTTGATGGCGCCGGCGGTCATCCCGGCGACGATCTTGCGGTTGAAGAAGACGAAGGCCAGCAGCGGCGGGATCGTGATGAGCACGATGTCCATGAACAGCAGGTTCCACTGGGTGCTGAACTGGCTCTGGAAGTTGTAGAGGGTGAGCTGGACGGTGGCGTTCTCGTCGCCGGGCAGGAAGTAGAGCGGGTTGACGAAGTCGTTGAAGATGGCGACGGAGGTGGTGAGGATCACGGTGATGGTCACCGGCCGCATCAGCGGGAAGATCACCCGGAAGAAGAGCGCGATCCCCGTGCAGCCGTCGATCATCGCGGCCTCGTCGAGCTGGCGCGGGATGGCGGCGATGAAGGCCCGGTAGAGGAGCATGGCGAACGACAGGCTGAAGGCGACCTCCACCAGGATGAGGCCGGGCAGCGTCTTGAACAGCCCGATACTCTGCAGCACCCAGATGGTGGGCACGATCGCCGGCGGGATGATCAGGCCGGACAGCACCAGGAGGTGGACGGTGGAGGCCATCCGGCCGGGCCTGCGCTGCAGCACGAACGCGGCCATCGAGGCGAACACCACGATCAGCGCCACCGAGGCGACGGTGAGGATGATGCTGTTCACGTACGCGGTGAGCAGGATGTAGTCGCGGGTGGAGGCGACCTCGACCAGGTTGCGCACGATGGGCCAGTTCGCCGGCCAGGCGAAGTCCAGGTCGGCCGCCTGCGTCTCGTCCTTGACCGCGGTGAGCAGCATGAACGAGAACGGCACCAGGAAGACGACCGTGGCCACGATGAGGGCGGTGGCCTCGGCGCCCAGCTTGCGCGCGGTCTTCACGAGTAGGTCTCCCGGCGGTCGAGCAGGCGGATCAGGGGCACGACGATCACCGTGACGGCGATGAAGAGGATCACGTTCCCGGCGGTGGCCAGGCCGTAGAAGCCCGCCTGATACTGCTTGTAGATGATCGAGGCGATGACGTCGCTGGTGAAGCCGGGGCCGCCGCGGGTCATGGTCCAGATGAGGTCGAAGGAGCGCAGCCCGCCGATGAACGACAGGATGATCACCGAGTAGGTGGCGGGCCAGCTCAGCGGGAGCGTCACGTGGCGGAAGCGATGCCAGGGACCGCCGCCGTCCACCGCCACGGCCTGGTAGTAGTCCGGCGAGATGGACAGGATGCCGGCGATGTAGATGACGGTGGCCAGGCCGACGCCCTTCCAGACGTCGACCAGCGCGACCGACAGCAGCGCGGTCGTGGCGTCGCCGAGCCAGTCCGGGCCGGAGATGCCGACCAGCGCGAGGGTCTTGTTGACGAGGCCGGTGTCCGGGCGGAGCAGCACGCTGAAGGTGATGCCCACGGCGACGGTGCTGACCAGCACGGGGAAGAAGACGACCGAGCGGAGGAAGCCCCGCAGGCGCAGCCGGGAGGTGAGCAGCACGCCGAGCAGGAGGCCGAACACGACCTTCAGCCCGCTGGTGACGACGGCGTAGATCAGCGTGTTCTGGAAGCCGATGCGCAGGTTCTGCTCGGCGAAGAAGTCGGCGAAGTTCTGCAGGCCGACGAAGGTGCTGTCGAACAGCGTCCACCGGGTCAGCGCGAAGTAGAACGCCATCACCGTCGGCACCACGAAGATGACCGTGTAGACGATCCCGGCGGGCAGGTAGAAGGCGTACGGGTAGGCGGTGCGGTTCGCGGGCCGGCGCCTGCCGTGGCCCGGCTCCCGCGGGCCGGACGCCCTCTCGGGCGTCCGGCGCGAGCGCGAGGTGGTCACCATCCGGCCAGCCCGAGCTGTTTGGCCTGCTTCTCCACATCCTTGTCGTACTGGGCGGCGCCCTCGGCGGCGGCCGTGAGACCGGAGCCGACCGCGACGGTGATCTGCTCCAGGGAGGGGCCCTTCACGGGCGAGACGAACTCCAGTGCGGGCGCGGAGGCGCCGCTGTCGATGTAGGCGCCGAGGTCCTTGGCCACCTGCATGACGTCGGCCGGCAGGCTGGTCCCCTCGATCCGGTACGGGCCGGTCGGGGCGACGCCCTTGGTGTAGGCGTCGGTGCCCGCCGGGGAGGCGATGAAGGCGAGGAACTTCTTGGCCGCCTCCACGTTCTCGCTGCTCTTGGGGATGTAGGCGGCGCCCGGCTCCCAGATGGTCGCGCCGTGCTTGGCGGCGTCGTCGCCCGGGATGCCGAAGAAGCCGATGTCGGTCTTGACGGACGGGTACTTCTCGATGAGGGCCGGCAGCACGAAGGTGAGCATCGGGTAGTGCGCGCCCTTGCCCTCGGCCAGCAGCTTCAGGCCGTCGTCCAGCTTGGCCGAGCCGAACCCCTTGTTGAGGTAGCCCTTGGCGTGCACCTCGGCGAGCCGCTGGAAGCCGGCCGTCGCCGCGGGTGTGGTGGCGTACTTGGCCTTGTTGGCGGTGTAGTCGGCGGCGAAGGACGGGACCGCGGTCTGCACGTTGTAGAAGTCGCCCAGGACGAAGAGTTGCGAGGTCCAGGTCTCCTTGAACGTGGAGATCACCGGTGCGAGCCCGGCGGCCTTGATCTTGTCGTTGTTCGCCGTGAACTCGGCCCAGGTCTTCGGCGGCTGCAGTCGCAGGTCCGCGTAGATCTTCCTGTTGTAGAGGATGCCGCCGCCGGCGGCCGTGCCCTGCGGGACGCCGTAGACCTTGCCCGCCTGCGTCACCACGGGCAGGTACGACTTGGGCACCTGGGCCAGGACGGGGTCGCCGGTGAGGTCGACCATGCTCTGGCCGGGATTGAGCGCCTGAATGAGCGAACCGGAGTTGTACCAGAAAACGTCGGACATATCGCCGGTGGACAATCGCGTTTTGACGATGTTGTCGCCTTCGGTGCCGCCCGGGCGGGTCTCGGTCTCGATCTTTATCGTGGGGTTGGCGGCTTCGAAGGCCTGCACGACCGATTTCGCGGCGGCGACCGTGGCCTCCGCGTTGTCAATGAGCAAGGACAGGGTGACGGTGCTGTCCTTGGCGCTGGGTTCGGACGATCCGCACGAGGTCATGAACATGATCGCGACGGCGGCGGCAGCCCCCAGCTTGAGATGAGCAGCCTTCATGGCGCCCTCCAGGGAATTACGCATGGTTATTTAAATCGATTCAATCCCCCTGCATGCCGCTAACGTAAACTTCGCGCTTCATAAGCGTCAAGCCCTTGTTTCGATAACAATTCGACGGGATCGGCAGAAAGAAATGCCGCATGCGAAAGGCCCGCCCATGCGCGTATTCGGCGGGCGGCCCGAACAACGGGAACGGCGGTTTCGGGTCCTGGAGGTGACGGGTGGACTCTGCGATGCTTCGTGTAACGTTATCCATTGCTATCCGCCAGCTCCGAGGCATGTCAAGAGCTCTGTGCGGGCCTTATGTGTGGTTCGTTCTACAGGAGGCCGGATGCACCCCCGGGTGACCATCGCCGACGTGGCGCGGCACGCGCAGGTCTCGACCTCGGCGGTGTCCAAGGTGCTGCGCGACGCCTACGGCGTGAGCCCGGCGATGCGGACGCGGGTCAGGGCCGCCATCGAGGAGCTCGGCTACCGCCCGCACGTGGCCGCCCGGGCGCTGCGAGGCCACACCTCCACGCTCGGCGTGCTGCTGCCCGACCTGCGCAATCCGTTCTTCCCCGACCTCGTCGACGGCATCGCCGAGGGCGTCGGCGGCACCGGCTACCAGCTCGTGATCGGCCAGGCGGGCAGGGAGCCGGAGACCGAGTCCCGGGCCGTGCACGCGCTGATCGACCAGTCGGTGGGCGGTCTGGTGCTCGTCGTCCCGCTCGCCTCGCCGGCCGAACTGGAGGTGATCGCGGCGACCGTGCCGGTGGTGGTGCTGGGCCGCCACGACCGGTCCGCGGCGTACGACTCCGTCTTCGACGACGACGAGGCCGGGGCCGAGCTCGTCGTGGAGCACCTGGCCGGGCTGGGGCACCGCAGGATCGCGCACATCGCGCATCGCGACGGCAGCCGCGGTCACCCGTCCACCCTGCTGCAGTCCCTGCGCGCGACCGCCTACGAGCGGGCCATGGGCGCGCGCGGCCTCACCGAGGGCATCGACCTCGTCTGGTCCACCTACAGCGAGCAGGGCGGCCACCTGGCCGCCGCCGAACTCCTGCGCCGCCCGTACCCACCGACCGCGATCTTCGCGGGCGCCGACCTCGCCGCCATCGGCGCGCTCGCGGCCCTCAGCGAGGCCGGACTGGCCGTGCCGGGGGACGTTTCGGTCGCGGGTTACGACAACAGCTGGCTCGCCGCCCTGGCTCACATCTCGCTCACGAGCGTCGACCAGTCAGGCGGCACCATGGGCCGCACCGCCGCACGGCTGCTGCTGGAACGCCTCGCGGGCCGGTCGGCGTCGGTGCGGATCTCCATCTCCCCCACTCTCGTGGCCCGCCGGACCACCGCCCGCGCCCTCTGAGAGTTATCCGCCGGTGGTTGTGGGAATTCCCTCTACGACGGTTTCGGCCCTGGACCGAAAAGGGCGTGCGCACCCCGGCGAACACATCAGATATGGTAAATCCGGCATGAATCCGGGATGAATTGCACATCTTTGACTACCCAAGCCCACGTGCCATTACCATGCCCGGCAGTGCCGCCATCCACTTTCATCCAGGAGTCACCCTTGATCGTCCATGCCGATGTCGCCAGGCGACGTATCGAAGAGCTGTTGCGCTCCGGCGAGGAGCAGATCCTGCCCCGCTGGCACGCGATAGCCAAGGCGCCGATCGACGAGCTCCGGGAGATCTACCAGGCGCTGCGCGACGCTCTGGAGACGGGCGGCGACGACCTGACCGACGTGCGGGGCGTGCTCGCCGAGCTGTCACGGGCGCGCGCCCGGCAGGGCTATACGCCCTCCGACACCGCCAGGGCGGTGTTCGGCCTCAAGGAGGCCCTCTACGAGGCCGTGGAGACCGACGGGAACGCGGAGGCGCTGCGCGGGTTCATCTGGTTCTCGCGGCTGATCGACGATCTGGGCCTGTTCACGTTCGAGAGCTACGTCACCGCCCGCGAGAAGATCATCCTGGACCAGGCCGAGCAGCTCCTCGAGCTGTCGACCCCGGTGGTCAAGCTGTGGGAGGGCATCGTCGCGGTGCCCCTGGTCGGCACACTGGACTCCGCCAGGACCCAGGTGGTGATGGAGAAGCTGCTGCAGACCCTCGTCGACACCGACGCCGAGCACGCAGTGATCGACATCACCGGTGTCTCCGCCGTCGACACCCAGGTCGCCCAGCATCTGCTGAAGACCGTGGTCGCCGCCCGGCTGATGGGCGCCGAGTGCGTCATCTCCGGCATCCGCCCGCAGATCGCCTACACCATCGTCACCCTGGGCATCGAGTTCGGCGACATCGTGACCAAGGCCTCGCTGGCCGACGCGCTGGCCTACGCGCTGCGTCGCAGCGGCATCGAGATCGGCGCGGCGAGGAAGACCCGCGTCGCGGTGCGCACGGAGGACGTGTGATGGATCGCGTCCCCATCCTGAAGCTCGGCGACATCCTGATCATCTCCATCCAGGTCGACCTGGAGGACCAGAGCGTGCTCGCCCTGCAGGAGGACCTGGCCGACAAGGTGGTCAGCACCGGCGCGCGGGGCGTCATCATCGACATCACCGCAGTGGAGATCGTCGACTCCTTCATCGGCAGGATGCTCGCCACCATCGCCGACATGTCGCGGCTGCTCGACGCCGACACCGTCGTCGTCGGCATGCGGCCGGCCGTGGCGATCACCCTCGTGGAGCTCGGCCTGTCACTCGGCGGCGTGCGTACGGCGCTCAACCTCGAAAAGGGCGTGGCACTGCTGGACCTGGCCAGGAGCACGCCGCGATGACCGGCGGCGGGCAACTGCCCATCGCCAGCAACGCCGACATCGTCATGGTCCGCCAGCGAGTGCGGACCGCGGCGGTCGAGTCGGGATTCTCCCTCATCGACCAGACGAAGGTGGTGACCGCGGCGAGCGAGCTGGCCCGCAACGCGCTGGTCTACGCCGGAGGGGGCCAGGTCAGCATCGAGATCATCGACAACACCCCCCGGCGCGGCCTGAGGCTCGAGTTCCGTGACGAGGGCCCGGGTATTCCCGACATAGCGCAGGCCCTCACCGACGGCTGGACCACCGGAGGAGGCCTGGGACTCGGACTGAGCGGGTCGCGGCGGCTGGTCGACGAGTTCGACCTGGTCTCCGTGCCGGGAGAGGGCACGACGGTGACCGTGACGAAGTGGGCCAGGTAGGTGGGTACGGTCAGGCAGACCCGGGAAGACGTATGGGTGCGCGCCGAGGACCCCAGCGCGGTCGGCGCCGTGCGCAGGCTGGCCACCGAGCTGGCCGAGGCGTCCGGATTCGGAGCCGACCGGACGGGGCAGATCGCTGTGGCGGTCACCGAGGCCGTCTCCAATCTCGTCAAGCACGCCGTGGAGGGGGTGGCCGTGGTCCGGCCCTGCCCCGGCGCCCCGTCCGTGATCGAGCTGGTCACGCTCGACAGAGGGCCGGGAATGCCCGACGTCGCGCGTGCCCTGCGTGACGGCTACTCCACCTCCGGGACGCTGGGCATCGGCCTGGGAGCGATCGCCCGCATCTCCTCCCATTACGACGTCTACTCGGTTCCCGGCAAGGGGACGACGCTGGTCATGCGGTTCGCAGACGGAGACCTGCCGTCCCTGCCGCCCGCCAGCGGCGTGACCCGCCCCATCGGCGAGGAGATGGTCTCCGGCGACGCATTCGCGATCGCCACCAGCGGCCCGGCCACCACCGTGATGGTGTGCGACGGGCTGGGCCACGGGCCGGTCGCCGCCACCGCCTCCCGGGAGGCGGTCGAGCTGTTCCTGAGCTCGCCGGACGACGAGCCGACCGAGATCCTCGCCCGGCTGCACCGCGGTCTCGGCCACACCAGGGGCGGCGCGGCGGCGGTCGCCCGCGTCACGACGGGCTCCGTGACGTACGCCGGACTCGGCAACATCTCCGGCTGGATCGCCCACGGCGACAAGCGCCAGGGCATGATCTCGTTGCCCGGCATCACCGGGCACCACGGGCGGCGGCTGCGGCAGTACGTCTACGAGCTGGACGAGCAGGCGACCGTGGTGCTGCACTCCGACGGCCTGACCGACCGCTGGAACCCGGCCACCATGCCCGGCCTGTTCGCCCGCTCCCCCGCCGTCGTCGCCGCCACCCTGCTGCGCGAGGCGGGCAGCCGGAGGGACGACGCCTGCGTGGTGATCGTGAGGTCCGGTCATGACCGTTGAGCTGGCCAGGATGCGCCTGTCCAGGGAGCAGGACGTCTTCGCGCTGCGCCGCCTCGGCCGGGCGGTCGCCGAGCTCAGCGGGCTGGAGGCGCAGGACCAGGTCCGGGTCGCCACCGCGCTGAGCGAGGTCGGCAGGGAGGTGGCCGCCACCGGGGCCTCGGTCGTCTTCGGGCTGGACGGCGGGGACCTGGTCATCACCATCGACCACGCCGCCTCGGCCGACCTGAGCGGCCGGGACGGGCTGGCGCTGGCGGGCCGGCTGGTGGACGAGGTCACCGCCGACGCCGCGCGAGGGCAGATCAGGATCACCAAGCGGCTGCCCGCCTACCTGCCGAGCCTGCCGGCCGAGGACATCCGCGAGCGCCTGGCCACGCTGGCTCCGATCACCGCGATCGAGGAGCTGCGGGAGCAGAACAAGGAGCTGGCCTCGACCCTGGAGGACGTGCGGCGGCTCAACTCCGAGCTCCAGGAGACCAACACGGGCGTGATGGCCCTGTACAACCAGCTCTCCAGCGAGCTGGAGGAGACCAACAGGGGCGTGGTCGCGCTCTACGCCGAGCTGGACGAGAAGTCCAGCCTGCTACGCGAGGCGGCAGAGGCCCGCAGCCGGTTCTGGACCACGGTCAGCCACGAGCTGCGCACCCCGCTCAACTCCATCATCGGCCTGGTCAGGCTGATGGTCGGTCCGGGCGGCGAACCGCTCACCGAAGAGCAGGAGCACCAGGTGGGGCTCATCGGCGGCTCCGCCGAGACGCTTCTCGCGCTGGTCGGCGAGCTGCTCGACATGGCCAAGGCCGAGTCCGGCCGCCTGCAGCCCCGGCCGTCGACGGTGGACCTGGGCAGACTCGTGCACCAGCTCCACATGACGATGCAGGCCACCGGCGAGGTGGCCCTGCACACCGACGTGGCCGACGAGGTCACCGAGGTCTACACCGACGAGGAGATGCTCACCCGCGTCCTGCGCAACCTGCTGTCGAACGCGCTGAAGTTCACCCAGCGGGGCGAGGTGCGGCTGAGCGCCCACCTGGACGAGCCGGCCGAGCAGGTGGTCATCACCGTCGCCGACACCGGCATCGGCATCCCCGAGCAGTATCTCGGTCAGGTGTTCGAGGAGTTCTTCCAGGTTCCGTACCCCGCGCAGGCCCGGGGCAGGGGCACCGGAATCGGCCTGCCGTACGCCGCCAGGCTCACGCAGATGCTGGACGGCCGGCTGGAGCTCGCCAGCACCGTCGGTGAGGGCACGACCGCGACCGTGCGGCTGCCGTACCACGGCGGCGGGCCCGAGGTGGAGCGGCTGCTGATCGCCGACGACGACGAGGGCTTCCGCGCCATGGCCCGCAGAATGCTGCACGGCTTCGCCGGACAGGTGGACGAGGCCGCCGACGGGGTCGAAGCTCTGGAATCGATGAGGGCCAGGCGCCCGGACGTCGTCGTGCTCGACATGCTCATGCCGCGTCTCGACGGTAATGCGCTGCTGCAGCTCATGTCGGAGGATGAGAACCTGCGGGAGGTGGCGGTGGTCGTGGTGACGGTGGCGCCCGGCAAGGCGGCGGAGGGGCATCCCGTGCTGTCCAAGACGGAGCTGCGACGCGAGGAGCTCCTCCGGGCGGTGCGCGAGGCGGCAGGAGCGGGTCATGCCTGATTTCTCGGCCAGCGTCCTGGTGGTGGACGACACGCCCACCAAGCGTTACATCCTGTCGAGCTGGTTGCGGCGTGCGGGTCACCGGGTCATCGAGGCGGCCTCCGGCGACGAGGCACTGGCCGTCCTCGGCGAGCAGCGCCCCGACCTGGTGGTGCTGGATGTACGGCTGCCCGACATCGGCGGCTTCGAGGTGTGCGAGCTGATCAAGGCGAACCCGGCCACGGCCTCGATCCCGGTGATCCAGGTGTCGGGCAACGCCATCACCGTGGCCGATCGCACCGAGGGGCTGGAGCGCGGCGCCGACGCCTACCTGTCGGAGCCGATCGAGCCGAGCGAGTTCGCCGCCACGGTCGAGGCGACGCTGCGTTACTCGCGGGCGCGCCGGCGCGCGGAGGTGATGGCCGAGCGGCTGGCCAAGCTCGCCGAGGTGACGCTGCAGATCAACCGGTCCGACTCGTTCGAGCGGCTGCTGAGCGTGGCCGTGGGCGGCACGGTCGAGATCATGGGCCGTTACTCCGGCGCGCTGGCGGTGCCCGCCGACGGCCGGCTGCGCCGCTACCGCGCCCGTCCCGGCGAGTCTCCCACGAGCAGGAGCGTCGCCCCCAACCTGCTGGACCGGCTGTGCCGGCTCGTCCTGGGTGAGGCCGCCGGAGCGGAGATCCTCACCGTGCCGGTCGACGAATGGCTCAAACTGCTGCCCGATACGATGATCAGCCAGCCGGTCGTCGGCGTCCTGTGCCGGACCAAGAAGGGCAGGCCGCCCGTCTTCCTCGGCTTGGAGGGCGCCCCGGAGCTGGACGCCGACGAGCGCAACCTGCTGCTGCAGCTCGCCCAGGAGCTGGCGCTCGCGGTCGACGCGCTGCGCGCCTACACCGAGGAGCACGCGATCTCACTGACCCTCCAGCGCAGCCTGCTGCCCTCTCGGGTCCCCGACGTGCCCGGTCTGACGATGGGGCTGCGCTATCAGCCCGCGGTGGACAACATCGAGGTCGGCGGCGACTTCTACGAGGTGCTCACGACCGGCGACCGGGTGCTGGTGGCGATCGGCGACGTGATGGGCCACTCTCTGCACGCCGCGACCATCATGGCCGAGCTGCGCCACGCGCTGCGTGCCTCGGTGATCGACCACGTGGACCTGGCCGCCTCGATGGACCTGCTGAACAAGATCCTGCGCCGCTATCACCCGGGCATGACGGCCACCGTGTGCATGCTGCTCCTGGATCCGGCGACGGGCGAGATCGAGCTGGCCAACGCCGGGCACATCCCGCCGCTGCTGGCGGGCCCGGAGGGGCACTACCACGGGCTGGGCAACCTGCTGCTCGGCGTGGCGGCCGAGGAGTACAAGGTGGACCGCCTGCAGCTGCCGCCCGGAGGCACGCTCATGCTGTTCACCGACGGGCTGGTGGAGGACCGGCACGAGCTCCTGGACGAAAGCCTGGAGCGGGCCAGGAAGCTGGCGGAGACGGTGGAGGACGACCTGGAGGTGTTCTGCGACCGCATCCTGGAGGCCTTCGGGTCGCGGGAGGACGACGTCGCCTTCGTCGTGCTACGACGGGATCTTTGACGGCTCGCCGGTCGGCGGGGCGAACAGCTCGCCCAGCCTGGCCACCTGCTCGGGGACGATCCAGTAGTAGACCCAGGTGCCGCGCCGCTCGCCGCCGATCAGGCCGGCGGTACGCAGCACCTTCAGGTGATGCGAGATCGTGGGGGCCGTCAGGTCGAAGGCGTCGGTCAGATCGCACACGCACGCCTCGCCGCCCGCCTGCGAGCCGATCATCGACAGCAGGCGCAGGCGGACCGGTGGGAGCCGAGCCAGGCGCCGGCCAGGCACCACAGGGCGACTCCGGCCGCGAACACGGCCACCGTCAGCACGCTCGCGCCCGGGCCGATGGTGCGGAAGACCGGCGTGTAGACCGCCACGTTGTCCGCGCCGTTGGCGACGGTGATCGCCGCCACGGGCAGCGCTCCCCCGGCCACCACCGCGACGTCGCCGGAGTCCCCGTCACGGACGGCCTGGACCAGCGCCTTGACGCCGAGCGCGAACGGCACCAGGCCCAGCAGCCCCGTCCACCGGTCCGGGATGTGGCCCATGCCCGCCGAACCTACCGGTGGGTCATGGCCGCCCCGCCGACGCCCCCCGACCGGCCCTCAGCCGGCCAGCGCGACCTCCAGGCGGATCAGCGGGCGGACCTCCACGCCGCCGCTGACGATCGGGGTGAGCTCGGCGAGCCTGACGGCGTGGTCGTGGTCGCGGGCCTCGATCACCAGGACCCCTGCCAGCGCCTGACCGGTCTCGACGAACGGGCCGTCGGTCACCAGGTCGCCGCGCAGGGTCGTGGCGGTCTCGGGCTGCTCCATCGCCAGTCCCGCGACGACGCGGCCGCCGAGTTCGGCGATGAGGTCCGGCAGCCGCCCGTGGGCGTGCTGGACCTCGGGCGGGAGGTCCGCCGGCGCCACGGACTCGTAGATGAGCACCGCGTACTGGGTCATCACACGCCACCTCCTCAGCAGAGGACAAGTGCCTCGCCCCTCCATCCAGTCCCTGCCCGTTCGCGCCGGATGCGAACGGCCGGCGCGTCACCGCCGGGAAGTGTTTCCGGCCCCGATGGCCGGAGATTCGGACCGTGCGGCACGTCACCGTGACCACCCTCTGTTTGAGAGCCGTTTCTCCAGGTAGTCGCCCGGTATGGACAGGGACATCGCCGCCGTGGTCGTGGGAGACGTGATGCTCGACTCCTGGCTGCGGGGGCCGGTCAGGCGGATCGCGCAGGAAGCTCCCGTGCCCGTGGTCAGCGTCGAGGCCACCGACGAGGCTCCGGGCGGCGCCGGCAACACGGCGGCCAACCTCGTCGCTCTCGGCGCCCGCGTCCGCCTGGTCGGCGCGCTCGGGGACGACGCCTGCGCCGGCCGGCTCACCCGGGCGCTCGCCCTGCTCGGCGTGGACGCGCGCCTGGTGACCGTGCCGGGCCGGCGTACCCCGCACAAGCAGCGGCTCATGGTCGGCGAGCAGCTCATCGCCCGCTACGACGAGGAGGACCGCGAGCCGGTCACCGGCGCGGCCGAGGAGCGGATCATCGCCGAGATCGAGGGGGCCCTGCCCGGCGCCGACGTGGTGATCGCGTGCGACTACGGGGGCGGTGTCTGTACGCCGGCCGTCCGGCGGGCCCTGGCCGAGGTGCCCATGCTGGTGGTCGACGCGCACGCGATCACGCCCTGGCGGGAGTGCGGGCCCGCCGCCGTGCTGCCGAACTACGGCGAGGTGCTGCGGCTCCTGCGCGAGGACGGCGACGTGGCCGACCGGGTGAGCTTTCTCACCGAGCGCTCGGCGGCGCTGCTGGAGGGATCCGGCGCCGGCATGGTGGTGACCACGCTCGACGGTGAGGGCACCCTGCTCCACCGGCCGGGACGCGCGCCGTACCGGACCTATGCCGAGCCCGCGCCGGACCACATGGCGACGGGGGCGGGCGACACCTTCACGGCCGCCTTCGCGCTGTGGCTGGCGGGCGGCGCCACGCCCGAGCAGGCCGCGCAGGCGGCGCAGGCCGCCGCCGGGGTGGTGGTGCGCCGGCCCGGCACGGCCACCTGCACCCGGCAGGAGCTGCTGCGGGCGCTGCGGCAGGCCCAGGGGCGCCCGGACGGGCTGGTGCAGGGCGCCGACCGGCTGGCGCAGCGGCTGGACGAGCACCGGCGGCGCGGGCAGCGGATCGTGTTCACCAACGGCTGCTTCGACGTGCTGCACCGCGGGCACGTGACGTACCTGGAGAAGGCCGCGCGACTCGGGGACGTGCTGGTCGTGGCGGTCAACAGCGACGCGAGCACGGCGCGGCTGAAGGGGCCGGGGCGGCCGATCAACTCCTGTGAGGACCGCATGTCGGTGCTGGCGGCGCTGAACTACGTCGACTACGTGGCCAGCTTCGAGGAGGACACGCCCGAGCGGCTGCTGCGGATGGTCCGGCCCGACCTGTACGTCAAGGGCGGCGACTACACCGCGGACATGCTGCCGGAGGCGCCGCTGGTCAGGGCCATGGGCGGCGAGGTCATGGTGCTGGACTACGTCTCCGACCGGTCCACGACGGCGATCATCGATCGGGTCCGGTCGCTGCCCCCGGAGCTTCCTTGACCGGCGGGTCGCCTGACGCGCAGCCACGATCACACGCTGGAAGCGGCGGTGTGACCGCGGCGCTGGACGGGATCGAGCGGATCGTGGCGCTGCGGGCGAACGCCCTGGGCGACTTCCTGCTGGCCCTGCCGGGCCTGGAGGCGATCAAGGACGCCCATCCGGGCGCCACGATGACGCTGCTCGGCACGGCCTGGCATGCCGAGTTCCTGACGGGGCGGCCCGGGCCGGTGGACGAGGTGGTGGTGCTGCCGCCGATCACCGGCGTGTCCACCATGGAGCCCGGCCATCGGGCGCCGCGGGAGCTGTTCGAGCGGCTGCGGGCGCGCCGGTTCGACCTGGCCGTGCAGATCCACGGCGGCGGGCGGCACTCCAACCCGTTCGTCCGCGGGCTCGGTGCGGGGGTGACCGCGGGCCTGCGCGCTCCCGACGCGGAGCCGCTCGACCGGTGGGTGCCGTACGTGCCGTACCAGCATGAGACGCTGCGCTATCTGGAGGTCGCGGCACTGGTCGGCGGGGTCCCCGGCCGGCTCGAACCCCGGATCGCGCTGACCGGGGCCGACGCCGCCGAGGTGGTGGCGGCGCTGGGAGAGCTGCCTGTTGGGCTGGTGGCGCTGCATCCCGGCGCCATGGATCCGCGGCGGCAGTGGCCCCCCGAGTTCTTCGCGGCGGTCGGGGACCGGCTCGGCCGGCCGATCGTGGTGACCGGCACCGAGGGCGAGCGGAAGCTGGTGACGAAGGTCACCGAGGCGATGCGGCGTCCGGCCGTCCCGGTCGTGGGGGCGCTCGGCATCGGCGGGCTGGCCGCCCTGTACCAGCGGTGTGACCTGGTGATCGCGAACGACACCGGGCCCCGGCATCTGGCCGCGGCCGTCGGCACCGCGACGGTGGGAATCTACTGGTGCGGCAACCTGGTCAACGCCGGTCCGCTCACCCGCTCCCGGCACCGGCCACTGGTCTCCTGGACCGCGGCGTGCCCGGTGTGCGGCGCGAGCGGCCTCGATCCGGCCGTCGGGCGGTGCGGGCACGACCCGTCGTGGGTGGCGGACATCGCGGTCGAGGCGGTGCTGGAGCAGGCCGTGGACCTGCTGGAGGAGCTGGACGCACGAAGGCCCGCACCTTCGAGAAGGTGCGGGCCCCAGGTCGTGCTACGCGACGCTACTTAGACGGGAACGATGTTCTCCGCCTGCGGGCCCTTCTGGCCCTGGGTGACGTCGAAGCTGACCTTCTGGCCTTCCCGCAGCTCGCGGTAGCCCTGAGAGGCGATGTTGGAGTAGTGAGCGAAGACGTCGGCGCCGCCGCCGTCCTGCTCGATGAAGCCGAAGCCCTTTTCGCTGTTGAACCACTTCACGGTGCCAGTCGCCATGTCGATCTCCTTCATAGGCGCAAAAGACGGAATCCGCAGGTCACGAACTCCATGTCGCCGCAATCGACCCATCCGGAAATGACCGGCGAAAACACAAATGCGCCCGAGGGTTACATCCCGTCAGGCGCACACGAAATCCATGGGTACCAAAACTGCAACACGACTTCAGTCTACCACGCCCCAGGGGGCACCACGCCACCCTCCGCTAGCGGGGATCTCCGCCATCGTGACGCTCAAAGCGAACGAATGATGAAAAATGCAGAAACGCCGTGAGGATTTGGGCAATCCTTACGCGGAGCAGAAAGTTAACGCCGCCACCTGCTGTCCAGTCTTGACGGGGAATATTCATCGCTTGGGCAGCTCGTACAGGCCGTACTCGACCACGCGGCGGACCTGCGCAGCGCGGCCCCGAGAGTACGCCGGCATCACCTCTCAGTGCCGCCCGGGTCCACTCTCTTGGAAAGCTGGTAGGCCTTGTCGACCTGATCGAGGAGGCCGGTGAGCTCGACGAGTTCGGCCGAGGTGAGGCTCGCGTACGGTGCGGCGGCGAGCTCGTCGGTGAGCCGGCCGGCCCTGTCCAGTGCCGCCTCGGCGGACGGCGGCAGGGCAGGCCAGGGCGGGCGCCAGCCGTTGGCCGCGGCCTTTCCGGTGCCGGGCCCGGCCAGGATGGCCGTCAACGGGGAAAGCCCGCAGGCCAGCACGGCGATCAGATGGGAACCGCCCCGGTGCTCCCGAAGCCGTAGCAGTGCGAGGGCCACTCGGTCCGCCGGGTCGCCGGCCGGGACGGCGTGGGAGCGCCACGCGGCGAACAAGGGGCGGCCGGTCGGCTCCGCCGCTCGCACCACCCGCTCGGTCAGGTGGGCCAGCCGCTCAAGGCCGGCCAGTCCGCCGTAGACGGTGCGGGCCCAGCGGACGCACTCCTCGACGTCGGCGTGCACGACGGCGGACAGTGAAGTCGTGCGGCGGGCCGTCTCCCAGGCCTGATCCACCAGGCCCGGGGCGAAGAACCCGCAGGCGGCGGTGACGACCTCGGCGCCGACGTCTCCCAGCACGCCCGCGCGGCCGCCGAAATAGAAAGGCCAGCGGGAAAGTCCCAGACGCCGGCCACGGGCGCGGTAGCCGGGGTCCTGACCGAACGCGGCCCCCACCCCGGTCACCACGTGCCTGGTGCGCCGCACCGCTTCGCCGGGTGTCACCCTGCACTCCCTTCCCGGAAGGTCACCCCTGGGCGAGGGCCGTCACGTCTTCCGCTCCGCCCAGCGGCCGACCACCTCCGCGTAGCCGCCGGGCAGCTCCAGCGGCAGCATGTGCCCGGCGTCCTCGAACACGTGCCGGTCCCAGTCGGGGCGGAGCGTGGCGAGCTCGTCGATCGCGCCGTCGATCATCATCTTGTCCTGCCCGCCCAGGAGCAGCAGCGTGGGCACGGCCAGCCTGGTGATCATCTCGCGCACCCGGCTCTGGTCGACGAACACGGCCGTCATGAGCGAGGCCAGGGCCGTGACGGCGTGGCCGAGCCGTTCGGGCCGGGCGCCGCGCAGCTCGGCGGCCAGCAGCGCGCTCATGGCCGGACTCAGCCGGGACAGGTCGCCGCCGACGAGCCGGCCGCCCGCCCGCACACTCTGGTCGGTGTACATCCTCAGCTTGTAGTCGAGCAGCGGGCGGCCGGTCAGGCGCAGCGCCGCCCGGGCGGGGGGCGCGCCGGCCGACAGGATCAGCCTTCCCCAGGTGCGCCACCACAGGGCCTCCCGCTCCGGCAGCGGGCCCGGCAGGGCGGGGGTGACGAGCACCAGCCGCCCGACCCGCTCCGGCGCGAGATCGGCGAACATCAGCGCGACCAGGGCGCCCATGGACCACCCGTGGGCGATCACGCCGTCGAGGCCGAGCCGGGCGGTGAACGCCCGCAGGAAGCGCGCGTTCGGCTCGGCCCTGGCGGCGCGGGGGTGAGGTGCGGCGGTGTGCCCGAAGAGGGTCCCGGGCAGATCGGGGGCGATGACGGGCCCCAGCCCGGCCAGCGGGCCGATGGCGTCGAGCCACATGGTGGCGCTGCCCGCGAGCGGGTGGATCAGCAGGTGGGTGGGCCCGTCACCGGAACCGTCGGCCCTCAGGTAGTGGACGGTGGTGCCGTGGACGTCGGTCTCCTCGCTGCGGATCCCGGCCCACCGTGGGGACAGCGCTCCCCAGTCGACATGGCGCATGCCCGCATTATGTCCCCGTCCGCCCCCCTCGTCACCGGCTTGCGGCGATCACCTGGGCGCGGGGTCCGGTCCGGAGTCGCTGTCCAGGCCTCGCCGCCACCGTGCGCGTCCCGGTCGAGGAGCGGCCGCCGGAGAGCCGCTCGCGTCATGGTTCCGCGACTGCGCACGACCCCTCGCGCGGCACGCCTGGCCCGGGTGCGAAACTGCTGCCAGGCGGCGAAAGGCAGGACGATGACGCGCACATGGCTCACCACACGGTTCGGCCTCGACGTGCCCCTGGTGGGCGCCCCGATGGCGGGGGTCGGCGCGGGAGCTCTGGCCGCGGCCGTCTCCGCGGCCGGGGCACTGGGCATGGTGGGCGTTTCCGCCACCGCTCCGGCCGGGTGGATCACCCAGCAGGCCGAGATCGCGGCAGGCGGTGAGGCCGCCGGTAGCGGTGGCGGGCGGCCGTACGGGATCGGGTTGATGGCGTGGGCGCTGGGCGACAATCCGGGCCAGCTCGACGCCGTCCTCGCCGCCCGGCCCGCCCTGGTGTCGGTGAGTTTCGGGCCGTACGACCGCTACGTCGAGCCGTTGCGTGAGGCGGGCATCGTGGTGGCCACCCAGGTGGGCACGACCGACGAGGCGCGCGCCGCCGAGCAGGCCGGGGTGGACGTGGTGGTGGCTCGTGGCGCGGAGGCGGGCGGTCACGGACGCGACGCCGTGGCGACGCTGCCCCTGCTGCAGAGCGTGCTGGCGGCCGTGCGCGTCCCGGTGCTGGCCGCGGGCGGCGTCGCGACCGCTCGAGGGCTGGCCGCCGTGCTGGCCGCGGGCGCGGAGGGCGCCTGGTCCGGTACGGCCTTCATGGGCTGCGCCGAGGCCACGGTCTCCGAGGCCGCCGCCGCCCGGCTGCTGGCCGCCGGGGAGACCGAGACCGCCTACGGGCGGGTCTTCGACATCGCGCAGCGGCTCGACTGGCCGCCGGAGTACGGCGGGCGAGCCCTGCGCAACGCGTTCTTCGACCGGTGGGCGGGCCGGGAGGAGGAGCTCGCGGCCGACGACGCCGCGGGGGCCTCGCTGGAGGAGGCCCGCCGCGCCGGCGACTTCGACACCGCCTACATCTACGCGGGCGAGGCCGTGGGCCTCGTGCGGGAGCGGCGCACGGCCGCCGACGTGGTGGCGGAGTTCGCCACCGCGGACAAGCTGCTCAGGCGGTTCAGCGGCGGGTGAGCCGCGCCGGATCCCTGTTCAACGCCTGTCCCGGACATGCGGGGTGAACTTCCGGGACGTGCGGCTCGTACCTGTACCCGGACGGGGAGTTGCCTGCCGAGGAGGGTTCCGTGCGACACCGGATCGTGTGCGTGGCCGCCGCCGTGCTCGGCTGCCTGCTCGTGCCGGCCGTCTGGACCGGGGCGGCCGGCGCCCACGGGGCATTGGAGAACCCCGTCAGCCGGGCGGCGGCCTGCGGGGCCGAGAGCCCGCTCAGGTCCGAGTCCGCCGCCTGCGCCGCCGCCGCGATGCCCGCCGAATGGGACGACCTCCGGGTGGCGAACGTCGAGGGCAGGGACCGCGAGGCGATCCCCGACGGCAAGTTGTGCAGCGGCGGCCTCGACGCGTTCAAGGGCCTCGACCTGCCCCGCGCCGACTGGCCGGCCACCGAGCTGACGCCGGGCGCGGACTTCACCTTCAGGTACCGGGGCACCATCCCCCACAAGGGCACCTTCAGGATGTACGTCACGAAGGACGGCTACGACCCGGCCCGGCCGCTGGCCTGGTCGGACCTGGAGCGCAAGCCCTTCCTCAAGGTCACGGACCCGGCGATGGCCGACGGGTCGTACGTCATGGAGAGCCGCCTGCCGTCAGGCAGGACCGGCCGCCACCTGATCTACACCATCTGGCAGAACTCCGACACCCCGGACACCTACTACTCCTGCTCGGACGTCGTCTTCGCCGGCGCGGCGGCTCGGGCCGAGCCCGCCCCGGCGGGTCAGGCCGCGGAGAGCCCAGCCGTGGAGGACGGCGACCTGACCTGGGTGCTCGGCGCCGTGGCCCTGCTCGCGGCCATCACGGTCGGCGCGATCATCCTCCTGGCCCGGTCGAACCGCCGCTGACCCCTCAGGCCGGGCGGCGTTGCGGGGTGTGCGTGGGGCCGCGGACGATCGGCTTGCCCGCCTCCCAGTCGACGCGGTCCAGCCAGAGTGTCCGGCCGGGCTCGACGCTGCCGATCGCGTCCGGCGGCCAGGCGTGGTAGAGCAGCCAGGTCTCGCCGGCGACGGTGGTGACGAGGTAGCTGTGGCCCGGGCCGGCCGCTCCCGGCCCGGTGGACAGGATCGGGTTCTCGGGGGCGTCCTGGCAGGGCCCGAGCGGCGTCTCGCAGGTGGCGTAGCCGACCGCGTAGGCGGCCTGGTCGAAGGCGTTGGCCGAGTAGAACAGGTAGTAGCGGCCGTCGCGGCGGACGAGCTGGGGCGCCTCCACCACGTGGCCGTGCCAGCCCGCGGTGTTGGCGAGCAGCTTGACCGGCTCGCCGGTCAGGGTCAGGCCGTCGGGGCTCAGGCGGCGGCCGTACAGGTGGGTGGTCCGGCCGATGGCGTTGCCGTCGTTCTTCCAGTAGAGGTAGAGCGTGCCGTCGGCGTCGCGGAACGGGCTGGCGTCGATCGAGCCGCCCTCGTCGGCCTGGCAGATCAGCGGGGCCGGCGAAGCGTCGGCGAACGGCCCTTCCGGGGCGGCGGCGATGGCCACGCCGACACACTGGCGGCCGGTCCGGGTGGAGCGGGCCGTGTAGTACAGCGCGAACCTGTCCTCGGCGAGCTGGATCACCTCGGGCGCCCAGGTGTTGCCCGGCTCGGCCCACGAGCCGAGCTCGGGCAGCACGTCGCCACGGGGCTGCCAGGTGACCAGGTCGGGCGAGGTGAGCAGGGGCACGTTCTTCCCGGCCCCGTTGGTGCCGTAGGCGTACCAGGTCCGACCCACCCTGATCACTCCCGGGTCGGGGAAGTCGGCGTCGTGGACGGGGTTGGTGAAGGTCACGCTCTCTCCAGCGGGCGTCGGGGCGGCGGTCGCGCCGCAGGCGGCCAGCGCGCACAGGCAGGCGCCGGCCAGGGCGCGGCGGATCATGCGCGCCGGGTCAATCGGATCATGTTCCAGGAGGCCGGGGGAAGCAGCGCGGTCAGCTTCCCCCCGTCCACGGTGACCCCGTCGAGCGGGCGGGGCCGTACCTCCTCGTCCTGGCCGCCCGTGCGGTGCGGGTCGTCCTCGGCGACCGCGCACGCCTCCACCAGGCCGCGGACCTCGACGCCGCGCAGGTCGGCGGCGAGCTCCAGCGGCTCGTCCGGCGACCGGTTCACCGCGAACAGCGTCACGTCGTCGCCGTCGAGCGTGGCGACGGCCGACAGCTGCGGCACCTCGCCGTACCTGGCCGTCTCCAGGGCGGGCCCGGAGGGCTCCACGCGCAGCACCTCGCCGGCGGCGTGCCTGGCGGTGAGCGCGAACGGGTGGAAGATGCTCTGCCGCCAGGCGGGGCCGCCCGGCTCGGTGCGGATCGGCGCGATGACGTTGGCGAGCTGCGCCTGGCAGGCGACGGTGACCCGGTCGGCGTGACGGAGCAGGGTGATCAGGAAGTCGCCGACGACGACCGCGTCGGCCGCGGTGTAGGTGTCCTCGATCAACTGCGGCGCCTCCTCGAACGGCTCGTGCCCGCGGCCGTGGAAGTCCGCCTGGTTCCACACGTTCCACTCGTCGAACGACAGGTCGATCCGCTTGCGGGTACGGAGCTTCGCCGCCACGTGGTCAGCGGTGGCCACCACCGAGGAGATGAACCGGTCCATGTCGACCGCGCTGGCCAGGAAGCCGGGCAGGTCGCCCTTCTCCTCGTAGTAGGCGTGCAGCGACAGGTAGTCGACGGCGTCGTAGGCGTGCTCCAGCACGGTCGCCTCCCACGCGCCGAAGGTCGGCATCGTGCTGTTGGAGCTGCCGCACAGCACCAGCTCCACGTCCGGGTCGACGAGCCGCATCGCCCGGGCGGTCTCGAGGGCGAGCCGCCCGTACTCGTCGGCGGTCTTGTGGCCCACCTGCCAGGGCCCGTCCATCTCGTTGCCGAGGCACCACAGCCTGATGCCGTACGGCTCGGCCGCACCGTGCTTGACGCGCTGGTCGGACAGGTGGGTGCCGCCGGGGTGGTTGGCGTATTCCAGCAGGTCGCACGCCTCCTGGATGCCGCGCGTGCCGAGGTTGACCGCCATCATCGGCTCCACGCCCGCCGCCCTGGTCCAGGTGACGAACTCGTCCAGGCCGAAGCGGTTGCTCTCGATCTGCCGCCAGGCCAGGTCCAGGCGGGTGGGCCGGTCGGCGACCGGGCCCACACCGTCCTCCCAGCGGTAGCCGGAGACGAAGTTGCCGCCGGGGTAGCGGACGAGGCTCACCCCGAGCTCGCGGGCCAGTTCCAGCACGTCGGTGCGGAACCCGCGGTCGTCCGCGGCGGGGTGACCGGGCTCGAAGATCCCGGTGTAGACGCAGCGGCCCATGTGCTCCACGAACGAGCCGAACAGGCGTCTGCTGACCGGGGCGATGGTGAAGTCGCGGTCCAGGGTCAGCCGTGCGGTCCTCACGAAAACAGCTCCTCTTGACGTGGTCAGCCCTTCAGGCCGGACCGTGACACGCCCTCGATGACGTAGCGCTGGGCGACGATGAAGATGATCAGCACGGGGACGCTGGCGAGCACCGCGCCCGCCATGATCACCGGGTAGTCCAGGGTGTAGGCGCCCTGGAGGATGGACAGCCCCGGCGGCAGGGTGAATTGCTCCGGGCTGAAGAGGACGTAGATGGGCCAGATGAACTCGTTCCAGTTGCTCAGGAAGCTGAGCACGGCCAGCGTGGCGAGGGCCGGGCGCGACAGAGGCAGCACGATCCGCCAGAAGATCTGCAGGTGGCCGGCGCCCTCGATGGAGGCGGCCTCCTCCAGCTCGCGGGGCAGGCTGAGGAAGAACTGGCGCAGGAAGAACACCCCGAACGCGCTGGCCGCGCCGGGCACGATGAGCGCCCACAGGCTGTCGAGCCAGCCGAGCCGGTCGACGATCAGGAAGTTCGGGATGAGGAACGTGAAGCTCGGCACCAGCAGCGTGCCGACGATGATCGCGAAGAGCGGGGCCCTGCCGCGGAACTCCAGCCGGGCCAGGGCGTAGGCGGCGGTCGAGGCGACGACGAGGACCAGCAGCGTGTGGCCGGTGGCGGCCAGCATGCTGTTGACGAACCAGCGCAGCACCGGCGTCTCGCTGGTGCCCTTGACCAGGGTCTCGAATGCGCCGGTGGTGAACTCCTCCGGCACGAACGTCGGCGGGATCCGGGTCGCCTCGGTGTTGGTCTTGAACGCGGTGAGCAGCATCCACAGCAGCGGCAGGACGACGATCATCGCGAAGCCGGTGAGCATGAGGTACCAGGCCGAGGCGCGCAGAGTCTTCATGACCTGCTCCTGAAAATGCGGAAGTTGATCACGCTGACGACGATGAGCACGAGGGTGAGCACGTAGCTCATGGCCGCGGCGCTGCCCATGCGGTAGTCGACCAGCCCCTCCTGGGCGATGTACATGATCGCGGTGCGCGTCTCGACTCCCGGCGCGCCCTGGGTGACCAGCAGCGACTGGCCGAACATGTTGGCCGACGCCAGGATGGTCGTGGTGGTGACGAACACCGCCACCGGCCGCAGTCCCGGCAACGTGACGTGCGCGAAGCGCTGCAGGCGCCCCGCCCCGTCGACCGCCGCCGCGTCGTACAGCTCGCGCGGGATGTCCTGGAGCCCGGCCAGGTAGATGACGGCGTTGAAGCCGAGCGTCCACCACACGGTGATGCCGACCAGCGACACCCACGCCCACGGCAGGTCCGTCGTCCACGGGATGTCCAGTCCGAACAGGTGGTTGACGAAGCCGAGGTTGGGGTCGAGCAGGATGCGCCACATCACCCCGATCACCGCGACACCGAGCACGAACGGCACGAAGAACACCGCCCGGAAGTGGCCTGGCGCGGGCCGGCGGCGGGTCCGCCGCCTCCGCCGCAGGCCGCGAGGAGCAGGGCGCCACCCGTCCCGGCGCCGAGGCTGAGCAGCCCCCGGCGGGTGAGGGTGTGGCTGGATGTCTCGGTCATCACGATCACTTCCCAGCGGTGGTGAGGTGACCGCATTTCTACATCGATGCATCCAACGTTGTAAACAGCGAGAGACCCAAGCGTTACATCGTTGGAAACCCAGCTGTATAGTGCCCGTGTGCAGCCACGACTGAAAGACGTCGCCGAACTCGCCGGAGTGTCGATCAAGACCGTCTCCAACGTCGTGAACGGCTACCAGTTCGTCAAGCAGGAGACCCGCACCCGCGTGGAGCAGGCGATCGCCGAGCTCAACTACCGGCCCAACCTGACGGCCCGCAACCTGCGCCAGGGACGCTCCGGCGTAATCGCGCTGGCCGTGCCCGACCTCGACATCCCCTACTTCGCCGAGCTGGCCACCAATGTGATCACCGCCGCCGACCGGCACGGCTGGACCGTCCTGATCGACCAGACCCAGGGCGAGCGGGCCAAGGAGCGGCTGGTCGTGGCGGGCATTCGCGCCCACCTCATCGACGGCCTGCTCTTCAGCCCGCTCGCGCTCACCGCCGCCGACCTGGCCGCGCGCGACGACCGCACGCCGCTGGTCCTGCTCGGCGAGCGGATAGGGCGCGAGCGCACGCCGTACGACCATGTCGGCATCGACAACGTGAGCGCGGCACTGCAGGGCACCGCCCACCTCGCCGCGCTGGGCCGGCGCCGCATCGCGGCGATCGGCGCGCGGCGCGCCGCCTCGGGCGCGACCGCCCGGCTGCGGTTGCGCGGCTACCGCAAGGCGCTCGCCGGCGCCGGGCTGGCGGAGGACCCGACGCTCGTCTCCCACGTCGAGGCGTTCCACCGGGCCGACGGGGCCCGCGCCATGGCCGCCCTGCTCGACTCCGGGGCGTCGCCCGACGCGGTGTTCTGCTTCAACGACACCCTCGCCCTCGGCGCGCTGCGCACGCTGCTGTCGCGCGGCGTGCGGGTGCCCGACGACATCGCGCTGTTCGGGTTCGACGACATCGAGGACGGCAGGTTCTCCACCCCGTCGCTGTCGACCATCGCCCCCGACCGGCAGGGCATCGCGCAGACGGCGGTCGACCTGCTCGCCGAGCGGCTGTCGGCCGCCGTCCCGGAACGCGCCCCGCAGGAGGTGTGCGCCTCCCACGAGCTGATCGCCAGGGAGAGCACCCTCGGCCGGTAAGCGGGCGCGATCAGGACCAGAGCGCGGCAGGGTCCTCCAGGATCGTCCGCACCGTGGCCAGCGCCGCGCCCAGCAACGGCCCGCGCCTGCCGAGCTGGGAGACGGTGAGCGCGTCCGGGTCCCATGAGCGCACGGTGACCCGCGCGGCCAGCTCGCGCCGCATCGACGGCAGCAGCCACGCGCCGAGCTCGGCGTAGGCGCCGCCCAGCACCACGGCCGCCGGGTCCAGCAGGTTCACCGCCCCGGCCAGCGCCGTCCCGAGGGCCGTGCCCGCCTGCTCCAGCGCCTCCAGCACCCTGGCGTCGCCCTGACCGGCGCGGGCGGCGAGTGCCTCGATGACGTCGCCGCCCACGCCGGTCACGCCCGCCGTCCTCAGCACCGCCGCCTTGCCCGCGTACTGCTCCAGGCAGCCGCGGGCGCCGCAGGAACACGGTGAGCCCTCCGGGTGGACGGGCATGTGCCCGAGCTCTCCCGCCAGGCCGCGCGCGCCGCTGAACAGCCGCCCGCCGACGACGAGGGCGGCGCCGATGCCGCTCTCCGCCGACACGTGCACGAAGTCGGCGGCCACCGGGTGCGCCCACAGCTCGGCGAGGGCGCCGAGGTTGGCCTCGTTCTCGACCCGCAGCGGCAGCTCGCCCGGCCACAGCGACGCGACGGGAACGTCGTGCCAGCCCAGGTTCGGCGCGTGGTCCACGGTGCCGGGCACGTCGCCGACCAGGCCGGGCACCGCCACGACCGCCGCCACCGGCCGTAGCCCGAGCTCCGCGGCCTGGCGGGTGGCGTCGTCGGCCAGGGCCGACAGGCGTGCCAGCACCTCGGCCGGGGCGAGCGCCGCGTTGGCGCTCTCCACCTGCGTCCAGACCCGGACCTCGCCGCGCAGGTCGGTGACGCAGGCGCCGAGGTGTCCGACGCCGGCCTCCAGCCCGAGCCCCGCCGGGCCGCGCTCGCTGACCGCCAGCGCGCTGCCCGGCCGTCCGACCCGGCCGTTCGAGGCGGGCCCCAGCTCGGTCAGGAGCCCTCCGGCGAGCAGCTCGTCCACCAGGCTGGAGACGGCGGCCCTGGTCAGCCCGGTCCGCCCGGCGACGGCGGCCCTGGACACCGGCCCGTCGGCCGCCACCGTGCCCATCACCAAGGCGAGGTTGTGCTGTCGCATCCCCTGCTGCGAGGCGGGCCTGCCGCGCGCGCCCTCCTGGCCCGAGCTTCCGCGCAGGATTGTTGAACGATCCTGGTCGCACGCGGGTCCGGTGCCCCCGGCCCCGGTGGTGTCACGCATGCTCGTCCCTTCCGTCGGTCAAGGCGCGGTGAAGAGCTGCCCGGCCCGGGGCAGCGTAGCGGCGATCCGCTCGGCCGACTCGGTGTCCCGGGGCAGCGGCTCCAGCAACTCCCCGCGCGCGGTCCCCCAGCGCCGGGACACCTCGTCCGGCGCCTCCCCGGTGAGCAGCGCCGCCGCCTGTGCCGCCGCCCCCAGCGCGACCAGCTCGGCCGCCGCCGGCACCAGCACCGGCCGCCCCGACAGCCTGCGGATCGTCTCGCGCCAGGCGGTGCCCCGCGCGCCGCCGCCGATGAGCAGCAGCGGCACGCCGGGATCCGGCTGCTCGCCGCCCGCCCTCAGCACGTCGTCCAGCGCCGCCAGCAGCGAGTGCGCGGCGCCGTCGTAGGCCGCCTGGAGCACCTGGCCGGCGGTGGTGTCGTGGCGCAGGCCGTACAGCAGCCCGGCGGCGTGCGGCAGGTTGGGGGTGCGCTCGCCGTCGAGGTAGGGCAGCACGACGGCGGTGCCTCCGGGCTCGACGGCCTCCCGGTCACGGCCCAGCAGCTCGGCGATCTTGTCGATGGCCTGGGTGCAGTTGAGCGTGCAGGCGAGGGGCAGCCAGTTGCCGAGGGCGTCGGCGAAGCCGGCGACCGTCCCGGTCGGATCCTGCGGACGCCCCCGGGTCACGGCGTAGACGGTGCCCGAGGTGCCGAGGCTGAGCACGGGTGTCCCCGGCTCCAGGCCGAGGCCGAGCGCCGCGGCCATGTTGTCGCCGGTCCCTGCGGCGACCGGGGTGCCTTCGGCCAGCGGGCCGCCCGCCCGCACGGTGCCCGCGAGCCCGGAGACGACCCGGGGCAGCACGGCCGGATCCAGCCCGACGCCGCGGAGCAGCTCGGTGTCGTACCCCTGCGGCGTCCACCAGCCGGTGCCGGAGGCGTCGCCCCGGTCGGTGACGGCCTCCCCGGTGAGCCGCTCGGTGAGGTAGTCGTGCGGCAGCCGCACCGCCGCGACCCGAGCGGCCCGGTCGGGCTCGTTCTCGCACAGCCACAGCCACTTGGAGATGGTGAACGCCGCCGTCGGCACGCTGCCGGTGCGCTCGGCCAGCACGTCCGCGCCGTACTCGCCGGCCAGGCTCGCGGCCTGCCCGGCGGAGCGGACGTCGTTCCAGAGCAGCGCGGGGCGCACCGGCGCGCCGGCGGCGTCCAGCGTCACCAGCCCGTGCTGCTGGCCTCCGACGGAGACGGCGGCGGCGCTCGCGGCGTGCCCGGTCCCCTCGACGGCCGCGCACAGCGCCTGCCACCACTGCACGGGATCGCTCTCCCGGCCGGCGCCGGAGGTCACGGCGTGGGGGGCACGCCCTTCGCCCACGACGGCACCGCTGTCCACGTCCACGGCGACCGCTTTGGCCGACTGTGTGGAGCTGTCGATGCCGATGACGACGCGCTGTGCCGACATACCTGCCTCCTGGCGATCCTCGGGCGGGCTTCCCTCCGCCGCCTTTGCATATTAATTTGTTTTCTGCCCTTACGAATAGGAGTCCCGATGACAGACAGTCTCACGCCCCGCCCGGAGCACAAGTTCACCTTCGGCCTGTGGACCGTCGGCTGGCAGGGGCGCGACCCGTTCGGTGACGCCACCCGTCCCGCCCTCGACCCGGTCGAGAGCGTCAACAAGCTCGCCGAGCTGGGCGCGTACGGCGTGACCTTCCACGACGACGACCTGATCCCCTTCGGCTCGACGGAGGCCGAGCGGGAGCACCACATCAAGCGCTTCCGCCAGGCCCTCGACGCGGCGGGGATGGCGGTGCCGATGGCCACCACCAACCTCTTCACGCACCCGGTCTTCAAGGACGGCGCGTTCACGGCCAACGACCGCGACGTGCGCCGCTTCGCGCTGCGCAAGACCATCCGCAACATCGATCTCGCCGTCGAGCTGGGCGCCCAGGTGTACGTCGCGTGGGGCGGCCGCGAGGGTGCCGAGTCCGGCGCCGCCAAGGACGTGCGCGTCGCGCTCGACCGCATGAAGGAGGCCTTCGACCTGCTCGGCGAGTACGTCCTCGGACAGGGCTACGACCTGCGCTTCGCCGTCGAGCCGAAGCCCAACGAGCCGCGCGGCGACATCCTGCTGCCGACCGTCGGCCACGCGCTGGCGTTCATCGAGGAGCTGGCGCACCCCGAGCTCGTCGGCGTCAACCCGGAGACCGGCCACGAGCAGATGGCCGGGCTCAACTTCACCCACGGCATCGCCCAGGCGCTGTGGCACGGCAAGCTGTTCCACATCGACCTCAACGGCCAGACCGGCGTCAAGTACGACCAGGACCTGCGCTTCGGCGCCGGCAACCTGCGAGACGCGTTCTGGCTGGTCGACCTGCTGGAGACGGCCGGATACGCGGGCCCGCGGCACTTCGACTTCAAGCCGCCGCGCACCGAGGACATCGACGGCGTCTGGGCGTCGGCCGCCGGCAACATGCGCAACTACCTGGTGCTCAAGGAGCGCGCGGCGGCCTTCCGCGCCGATCCCGAGGTCCAGGAGGCGCTGAGGGCCGCCCGGCTCGACGACCTGGCCCGGCCCACCCTGGCGGCCGGCGAGTCGCTGTCCGATCTGCTCGCCGACCGTGCCGCCTACGAGGAGTTCGACGCCGACGCGGCGGCCGGCCGCGGCATGGCCTTCGAGCGGCTCGACCAGCTCGCGATGGACCATCTGCTCGGGGCCCGCTGAGCACCTGACCCCGCGCGCCCGCCTCCCCGCGAGGCGGGCGCGCGGCGCGTGGAGGGGAACAGGAGGGTCGCTGAACGTAACAGCACGGAAAGCCGATGATAGAAACCCGTATATGAGATGACTTTGAGGATATGACGGAGAGTCGCGCGACAAACCGGTTCAGCCGCATGTGACCGAGCGGGCCATGTGAGGACACGCCACCCTGCCCGCTCGGAGCGAAGGAGGAACGGACATGGACCTGGTGTCGGTGGGCACGGTGACGGACGGCACACTTCCGGTGGTGCTGCGCGGCGAGATCGACTTCACCAACGCGGCCCAGGTGCGTGAGGCGATCTCCACCGCCGTCGCCGCACAGCGACCCACTGCGGTGCGCATCGCGATGGCCGAGGTGGCGTTCCTGGACTCCTCCGGCGTCGGAGTGCTGGTGGACGCGATGAAGTCCGCCTGGGAGGTGGAGGCCTCCTTCCGCGTGACCGACCCCACGCCGCGGGTCTACGACCAGTTGCGCATCGCCGGCCTGCTGGACCCGTTCGGCCTGGCCTGAACGCGGACGGCGGCCACCACACCGCCCGGCCCCGAGCGGGGTGCGACGGCCGGCGTCGCCCTGGCGAAGCGGACGCCCTCCCGGCATGGCTGCCTCCGAGTGCCTCGGCGGGGCGCGAGCTTGAGCGCAGGCGCAGGCCCGGAGGGCAGGCCCGGGCCGGGGCGAGGGCGGAGGCCTGGACGGCCGGTGGCGGCGGGGAATCGGGCGGTGAACCGAAGGGCGGGCGGGTGCGTACCTTCCGGCGGAGGAGTGCGCCGGTCGGCGGTGTGGAAGCCGTACAGACGCCTCTCGGGCCACTTTGGTTTACCTGAATATCCGAAATTTCATGACAAAGTGGTTCCGGTCCCGACAGAATGCGGATTCCATCCAGCGTCTACCGCAAACTGGAGGGAACCCCATATGCGTAGACCCCTAGGGGTACTCGCGTGCCTCGTGAGCGCCGCCGCGCTGTCCGCCCCCGTCGCCACGGCCAACGCCGCGACGGTGCCGCAGGCCGTGTGCCGTGTGTCCGTGGCCAAGCCGCTCGTCAACGCCGCCGGCAAGATCCAGGCGTCCGCCACCCGGCGCGGCTGCGGCCGGGCCACGCTGGTCCGGGTCCGCGTCAAGCGCGCCGTCCCCGGCACGGACCCGGTCGTCAAGAGCGGTGCCAAGAAGTCCCGCAACGCGCGCGTCACCATCGCCCTGCCGTGCGCGCCGGGCGTGTACTACACGGTCGCCACGGACTACCGCGGCAACACCGGCAAGTCCCGGCCGGTCAGGCTGTCCTGCTCCCCCACCGCGACGCCGAGCCCCACGGCCACGGCCACGCCGAGCCCGTCGCCCACCACGACGGCGCCCCCCAAGCCGTCGGCCACCCCGACCACCACCACCCCGCCGGCGGGCACGGTCGGATCCGCCGAGGAGAACGAGGTCGTACGGCTGACCAACGCCGAGCGCGCGAAGGGCGGCTGCCAGCCGCTCAAGCACGACGCGCAGCTACGCAAGGCCGCCTTCGGCCACTCCTCGGACATGGCCACCCAGAACTACTTCAGCCACACCTCCAAGGACGGCCGTACGTTCATGGACCGCATCCGAGGAGCGGGCTTCACCGGCGGTTCGGGCTGGGCCGAGAACATCGCCATGGGCCAGCAGACCCCCGCGTCCGTGGTCAGCGCGTGGATGAACAGCTCGGGCCACAAGGCCAACATCATGAACTGCAAGTACAACCTGATCGGTGTCGGCGCGGCCAAGAACAGCAAGGGCCAGATCTACTGGACGCAGAACTTCGCCGCACGCTGAACATGACGTGCCCGTCCTCCTGCTCACGGACACGGTGACGGAGGAGATGACGACGCCCCGCGACGGCCTTCCGTCGCGGGGCGTCGTGCCGCCGGGTCAGCCGCGGATCACCATGCGGGGCAGCGTGCCGACGATCACCAGATGCACGCCGAGGGTGACCAGGTTGTGGGCGATGTGGATGGCCATCGCCGCCACCAGGCCGTACTCGAACATGACCAGGAACAGGAACATGCCCATGTACCAGGACCAGATCCACCCGAGGATCCCCTGGTAGCCGTGGGTGTTGCGGAACCTGCCGTTGCTGGTGAGCATGGCGGCGGCCACCGTCCACGGATGCTCGGTCAGCACCTGGTGCAGGTGGCCCGCCGTGGCGAAGTCGGCGACCGGGATGAACACCTCGGTGAAGATCCACCGGACCGGGTGCAGGTCGGCGAAGCCCAGCACCAGGAAGTCCACGAACACGGCTCCGGCGATCGCGGCGTAGAACAGCAGCCACCGGAAGAGGATCTCCTCCAGCGCGCTCTGGAGCACGAGGCGGACCGGCCCCAGTTTGATCACCTGTCCGTCCGCCGAGCCCTGCCACGCGAGCTGCCGCTGCACGTGACGGATGCGCGGCAGGCTGACCAGCGTTAGCAGCAGCCCGCCCGCCATAGCGGGCCAGGCCAGCAGGAACGATCCGCTGAAGGCGGTCCAGAGCGGCTGCTCGACGGCCCAGAAAGTGCTGAGGTCGAAGGGGATGACGTGCGGCGCCAGCCACTCCAGCAGCAGCACCAGCAGGACGGAGAACCCGAATCCGAACGGCAGGAGGGAGCACGACAGGGCGAAGCCTAAAGGTGGCATGCGATGGCCCTTCCGGGGTCGGCCTGTCTCCATGATGCCCACAACCGGCCTCGGCCACGAGGGTTTGATCGATCGCCTCAAGCGATCGCATTGCGCGATCGCCCAAATCTCTGTACGGTCAGGATGACACCGAACAGGGAGATCCGCATGAGCACCATGACCATCGACGGCCGACGCCTGGCCTACACCGACTTCGGCGGCGACGGCGATCCCCTGGTCGCCCTGCACGGCCACATGTCCGAGGGGGCGTCCTTCGCGGGCCTGGCGGAGCGGCTGCGCCCCGGCCGGCGGCTGATCGCCCCCGACCAGCGTGGCCACGGCGACTCCGACCGGGCCGCCGACTACAGCCGGGAGGGCTACCTCGCCGACCTGCTCGCCCTGCTCGACCACCTGGGCCTGGAGCGGGTCGCGCTGCTCGGGCACTCGCTGGGCGCGATCAACGCCTACCAGTTCGCCGCCCGCCATCCCGAGCGGGTCAGCGCCCTGATCAACGTCGAAGGCGCCGCGGAGCTGGGCCTGCACGGCCCGAACCCGCTCGCGTTCGTGCTGGGCCTGCCCTACCGGGCGCCCACCCGCGAGGCCCTGGTCGAGGCCCTCGGCCCGGCGGCGCCGTTCTTCGCCGCCGGCCTGCGCCGGGATCCGGACGGGAGCTGGCGGCTGCCGTTCTTCCCGCAGGACATGGTGGACTCCGAGGAGCTGGTCCACGGCAACCACTGGGCCGACTGGACGGCGAGCTCGTGCCCGGCCCTGCTGATCCGCGGCACGAAGGGCGTCATCCCCGCCGGCCAGGCCGCGGACATGCTCCGCCGCCGCCCCGGCACCCGGCTGGCCGAGCTGGACACCGACCACTTCGTCCAGGCGGGCGACCCGGAGGGGTTCGCCGAGGCGGTCACCCGCTTCCTGAAGGACGTGTGAGCTCAGTCCTCCATGGGACGGCCGGTGGTCGCGCTGGGGGCGCGCGCGACCTTGCGCGCCCAGGCCGTCATCGCCCGCTCCGCGCCGGTCAGTCCCCCGTCGTCCCCCTTGAGCACCCCGGCGGCCGTACGCGGGTCGCTCGCACCCGCGAGCTTGCCGCCCCAGGCGAGGGAGCAGTAGGCGTCGCCGAGGACGGACGCGCAGGCGGCGATGAGGGTGCCGCGCCGGCGCTCGTCCAGCCCGCGGGCCATGCCGGTCTCGTGCAGCAGCTCGAAGAGCGCGTCGTGGGTGGCCGGCTGGTAGGCCCACACCCGCGCGGCGTTGGTGACGTAACCGGTGTCGGCGAGGTCGTCGTCGAAGAGCCGCTGCACCTCGGGGGTGTGTCGGGGAGTGCCGAGAAATCCCGCCTCGGGCCGGTGGGTCGTCACAGGGGTCGCCTCGCAGGTCCGGATTCGTCGAGCAGCCGGGTAAGTGCCGGGTTGTCGATGTCCGCGCCGAGCAGGCGGGCCGAGGCGAGCGCCGTCTCCTCCCCCAGGCGCCACCGGTGCAGGTGGGCGCGGACGACGAGTTCGCCCATGTCGCAGCGCGCCGCCAGCGCCGACAGGGTCGTCACCAGGGATCTGGCCCGCTCCTCGTCTCCGTGGTCGAGCGCGGTCGAGATGGCGGCGTCCAGCACGTACCCGCGAATCCACTGATAGCGGTCGGGCACCCGGTTGCCGCGCCGCGCCGCCTCGTCGAACCACTTCGCCGCGGAGTCGTGATCGCCCCGCCCGGCGTAGAGCAGGCCGAGCCCGCGCCCGGCCATGCCCTCCCAGCACGGGTCGTTGAGCTGGCAGGCCTGCACCCAGGCCTGCTCGAAGGCGTCGGCCGCGCCGTCGGCGTCGCCGCCGGCCAGGTGGAGCTCGGCCCGCAGGGTCTGCGGCCAGGGCAGGAACGCCATCCACCGCTGCTGGTGCACGAGCTCCAGGCAGCGTTCCAGCGCGGCGGCGGCCTGGCTGCGCTCGCCGCGCAGCAGGTGCGCGCGCGCCAGGATCGACAGCGACCACGCCTGCTGCCGGTGGTCGGCGCAGCGGCCGGCCCGCTCCACGGACTCCTCGATGTAGGCGAACGCGGCCGGGTAGTCGCCGGCGTCGGAGGCGTTCATGCCCCGCACCCCGAGGACGGCGGCGAGTTCCTCGTCGGTCTCGGCCAGTGCGGTGGCCTGCGCGAGCCACCTGGCGGCGGTCTTTCGACGGCCCGCCTGCACCTCGACGAATCCGAGCTCGCGGTGGGCGGTCACGGCGGTGGCGCGCTCGCCCGCCCTGGTGGCCACCACGATCGCCTGGTGCAGGACGATGGCACCCTCCTCGTCGCGGCCCCGGACCGCGTGCACGAGCGCGCCGCCCAGGCAGACCAGCGCCCGGCCCTGCAGCGCGGCGTCTTCGCAGCGCGCGGCCTCGGCCACGGCCCTGCGCAGGCACTGCAGGCCGGCGTCGACGGCGCCGGCGACGATCGCCGCGCGGCCGGCTTCGAGTTGGCTCGCCGCGGCCGGCCGCCCGCTGAGCGGGAGCGCCGTCGCGGAGCCGGCGGTCGCCGCCTCCCGCAGCGCCGGGGAGGTTTCGACGCCGAGCTCGCGGCGCAGCAGATCCTCGCAGACCGCGGCCTGCCGCCTGGCCGCCATCCGGTTCCCCGCTACGGCGAGGCTGCGGATCAGCAGCTCGTGGTTGCCTTCCTCCAGCGGGTTGCGCGCCACGGCCTGCGAGGCGTACGCGACCGCGTCCGCCGCCTGCCCGGCGGCCAGCAGCGCGACGGCCGCCTGGCGCAGCCGGGCCTCCACCCTGGCCGAGATCCGGTGCCGCGCCACCAGCAGCCACGACTCGAACCCCAGGCTGGACGACAGGTGGATCCCTTCGAGCAGCTCGCCCCCGGCCTCCAGGAGCGGGGCCGGGTCGGCGGAGTCCTGGGTGACCAGGAGCGCGTCCACCACCACGTCGCCGCCCAGCACCGTGACGACGGGATCCCCGCCGAGCACCCCCGGCACGCCGAGCACGCGGCGCAGCTCGGCGAGCGTCCACCGCAGCGCCCCCAGCGGGTCGTCCGCATCGGCGAACAGCAGCTCGGCCAGGTGCTTGCGGCCGGGCGGCCGCTCCGCCAGCAGCAGGTAGCCGAGCAGCGCCCAGGCCTTGCGCCCGCGCGGCGGGCGCAACGGCCTGCCGTCCCGTTCGATGGCCGGAGGCCCGAGTAATCGGATCGTCAACATGAGCCCACCCCCGCTGCGATTGTCGCCGCGACGAGGCCCCCCGAACAGCCCCCGCGCGCTCCTTCCCGAACATGGGGCACCGGCGTGTGAGCGGGCGTGTGACGGCTACCCGGCGCGGCGGCGGAACCAGTGCCGGTGACCGCGGACGAACGTCACCAGGAAGAGGACCTGGATTCCGCCTTCGATGAGCAGGAAGACGCCGGAGTCCACCGCCGTGAGCACCGGCCCGCCGGCGAAGCCGCCGACCACTCCCCGCACCGCGCGCACCGCCGCCGAGATCGCGATCGGCGCGCCGTAGAGGAGCAGGAACGTCAGGCTGATCGTGGCTCCGCCCACGAGGAAGACGGAGTAGATCCGGGTCGCCCGCCGCTCGTGCGGGGCGAGGTCGTCCGTGGGATCGGCGGCGGGGGCCGGGCGGCGGCGCAGCCGGGCGAGGGCGCCGTCGAGCAGGTACCTGGCGTAGGCGAGGCCGTCGTCGAAGAGGTTGCGGGTCCGCAGCAGGTCGCGCAGCACGTAGTAGAGGTCGGTGCGCATGTAGACCTGGAGCTGGAACGGGATGGTCATGAGCACGGTCACGACGAGCGCCTGCATCAGGGCCCTGGCCAGATCAGGCAGGGGGGCGTACGCGACGAGCAGCGTCAGGGACGCCATCAGCAGCACGTCCCACGCCATCCCGGCCAGATACACCCGGTAGCGTGACCGCCTGGGCACCCCCCACACCGCGGTGACGTCGGTCTGCACCACCAGGTTGTGCAGCCGGGTGCCGAAGCCGATCCGCCCCGGCACGCCCAGGGACCGGGCCGCGGTCAGGTGCATCAGCTCGTGCACGCTGATGGCGGCCGACATCATGACGGTGTTGACCAGCACGGTCAGCCCGACGTAGTCGCTCCAGAAGAAGTCCTCGTAGTGCGGCAGCAGGTCGAGCCGCAGGGCGAGCGTGACGAGGGCCGCGCCCACCACCAGCGTCCAGGCCAGCTTCAGCGGCGCGCTGAACAGCCACGCCACGTGCCGCTGGGTCAGGGTGCGGAAGTGGCTGGGCGGGGCGTCCACCGCCGGGTCGGGCAGGGCCCGCCCGTCGACGTCGCGGACGAACCCGAGGTCGGTGAGCGCCTCCACGAGCTCGGCGGCGTCGATCTCGGCGTCCTGCTCGGCGGCGATCCGCGCCTCGGTGTCACTGACCGACAGTCCCTCGTCCAGCAGGCGGATGGCCTCGCCGTAGACGGCCGGCAGCTCCACGAACTCGCCGATCTCGGCTCGGCCGACGACCACGACGTCCGGGTCGTCGTCGTCCGGGCGGCTGATCAGCGGATGGAGGCCGACGCGGCTGCCCGCGGTGACCGGCGCGGCGTTCACCTCGCGCCGGGTCCGCAGACAGGGCAGTCGTCATAGCGCGGGATGTCGATGAAGTAGGAGTGATCCCACATGCCGTAGTTCCAGTGCAGGATCCGGCCGCGCGCCTGGGCCGGCAGGCCGCCGAGGTGGTAGAGGACCTCCAGCGCGCACAGGTGCCCGCTGATGTTGGCGCTGGCGGCCACCACCGCGTTCGGGCGGTCCTCGGTGAGCGGGCGGCCGTGGGCGTTGAGCTCGCGCTGGTCCTCCTGCCTGCGCAGGCAGGCCCAGCATCCCGTCTCGCCGGGGACGAGCGAGCCGACGACGGCCATCGGCCCGGTGTAGAAGCTGACGAACCAGGGCGTGCCGGTGCGCAGCGCCGCCTCGTTCGTCCAGAACATGATGTCCGGATGCGGCTCGTCCGCGCAGAGCACGAACAGATCGCGGCCCTCCATCAGGGCGGCGATGTCGTCGGCGCCGCCCGCCTTGACGGTGCTGCCCGTCACCTCCACCAGGCTGTTCATCCGGCGCAGCCGGTCCACGGCGGCGTCGACCTTCGGGCGTCCGACGTCCGGCTCCGCGTACAGGAGCTGGCGGGTGAGGTTCGGCTCCTCGACGTGGTCGAAGTCGGCCAGGTGCAGGGCCCCGATGCCGCTGGAGACCAGACCGGCCGCCACCGCGGAGCCCGTGCCGCCGATGCCGAGCAGGCTCACGCGGCCGGCCTTGATCTGCGACTGGATCTCGTACGGCGAGCTGCGCGGGGTGGGGTCGATCCAGGAGAAGAAGTTCGTGGCCGGCTCGTAGCGGGTGGCTTCGCGGGCGGTGAGGTTGCCGGGCAGCGGCGCGCCCGCGTCCTCGACGAAGCCGTTGCCGATCAGGTCCTCGATGACCTCGCGCACGTCGTCGGCGTCGGCGTCCGGATGCGTCTCGGCGAAGGCGGCGCAGACCTGGTCGACCGTTCGGGTGCCGTCCATGAGGACGATCAGGCGGGCGATCTCCCCGTCCTCACCGTCCTGGATCTCGGAGGAGATCCCCTGCTGCATGAGGCCGATGACGATGCGGTCCCCGGGCAGGGCGATGGGCTGGTGTACGCGCTTGATGCGTGGCAGGCGCACGGGTGACCTCTCTGATCAGGCGGGGACATGGGAAGGCCGGTCAGGGCGCTGCCTGACCGGCCAATGGGTTCGCGCCTCAGCCGCCTTCGCGGAGAATGGTGGTCTCGACCTTCTCCAGCCGCTTGATCTGCAGCTTGATCTTCTTGGTGGCCTTCTTGTCGTCGGCCGCCTCGTCCACCTTGTGCACTGTGCCTCCCAGGGCGAAACCAGGTTTCGGTGGTGATCTTAACCGGGAGGCGGGTGGTTCGTAACCCCATATGTCATGCAATATCCCGCCCGCTGGGGCGGCAGACGGAGGTCAGGCGGACAGCGGGTTCGCGTGCCGGTGGTGCAGCCCGACGACGGGCGTCTCGTGCAGGCTTCCGGAGTAGAGGAACTGCGTCATGCCGACCAGCAGCCGCCGCACGTCCTCCTGCGGGCGCACCACCAGACGCAGGAACCGGCTGGTCGTGCCCAGCTTGTTGCCGCACTCGCGGACGTACACGCCGTGCTCGGTCAGCAGGTGGTCGCGCAGCGGCACGCCGTCGAACCCGGCGGGCAGTCTGACCAGCAGGAAGTTGCCCTGAGAGGCGAATACCGTCAGCTCCGGCATGCAGCTGAGCTGGTGGAACATCGCCCGCCGGTCCTGCGCCAGCCGCCTGAGGCTCTCCTGGTACTCGCCCATGAACTGCTTCATCATGAACACGACGACCTCGGCGAAGGAGTTGAGGTTCCACTTGGGCAGCGCGTCGCGCACCTTGCCCGCCAGCGCCGGGTTGGCCACCATGTAGCCGAAGCGGATGCCGTGCAGGCCGAAGTTCTTGCCGAGGCTGCGCAGCACGATCACGTTCGGCCGCACCGCCGCCTCCGCCGCCACCCCCGGATACGGCTCGGCGTCCACGAAGTCGCCGAACGACTCGTCCACGATCACCAGGTCGAGGTCGATGAGCTCGTCCAGCAGGCGCAGCACCTCGTGCTTGGGCAGGTAGCCCCCGTCGGGGTTGTTCGGGTTGCAGATCACCGCCACCCGGGAGCCGCGCATGCGGATGAAGGAGACGTACTCGTTCACGTGCAGGGAGAAGTTGCGGCTCTCCAGCAGCGGGAACATGTCGACCCGTTTGCCTGTCTCCAGCGGCTGGTCGGTCCAGCGGCCGAAGGTGGGGATCGGCACCGCCAGGCTCTCACGCACGAGCAGGTGGTCGATCCAGGTGATCAGCTCGGTGGAGCCGTTGCCCATGGCGACCGTCTTGGGGTGCAGGCCGAGCGTGGAGCAGAGCTCCGCGGTGATGGTGTCGGCGTCGCTCGGGTAGAACTTCAGGATCGTCTCCAGGTTCCTGCCCAGGTGGTCGAAGATGTCCGGGGTCGGGAAGTACGGGTTGCACGGGATGCAGAAGTCAACCGGGGCGCTCTGTCCCACCGAACCGCGCATCAGCGAGAAATACGAAGGGCTGTGCGCCTGTGCACGCAACAGGCTGAGCTCCACGACACCTCCATGGGGACACGTGACCGATGTGTGTAGGTACGCGCCGATGTGGTCGCCGGTTCAGCGTGGCGGCGCCGTGGAGTGGCGTCGCACCAGCCTGACCGCCAGTTCGGTGTCGCGGCTGGTCATGTCGGGGCGCTGGATGCGCTGTACCAGGTGCCAGACCGCCTGGGCGCCCAGCAGCTCCTTGTCGGCCGCGATGGTGGTCAGGGGCGGCGAGGCGTGCGCGGCCATGGCGACGTCGTCGTAGCCGATGACGCTGACGTCGTCGGGTGCGCGCAGGCCGCGGTCGCGCAGCGCGACCAGCGCGCCGAGGGCCGACTCGTCGTTGGCGCAGAACACGGCGGTCGGCGGTTTCGGCAGTGCGAGCAGGGCCGCCATCTGCCCGTAGCCCGTCTCGGAGCTGAAGTCGCTGCGCCGGACGTAGGAGGAGCTCACGCGCAGGCCGTGCTCGGCGAGCGCCCGCTGGTATCCGGCCAGGCGCCGCGCGGCGGGCACGATGCGGTCGTCGGCGGTGATGATGGCGGGCGGCGGGTCGGTGTGGCCGAGCTCCAGCAGGTGGCGGGTGGCGAGGTAGCCGCCGGTCTCGTCGTCGTGGCGGATGTAGTCGACGGGCAGGTCCTCGACGGCGTGCTCCAGCAGCACGCAGGTGACGCCCGCGTCGAGGATCCGGCGCAGGTGGTCGCGGTCGGGCGCGAAGCTCAGCACCAGCAGCCCGCTGACCTGCTCGCGCTCCACGCACAGGGGCAGCCGGTCGCCGCCCGGCTGGACGACCTCGTAGGTCATCGACAGCCCCAGTTCGGCGCAGGCCTGCTGGGCGCCGAACAGGACGGGGGCGTAGTACGGGTTCGAGGGCGAGAACATGTCGCTGATCCACGACACGAATCCGATCAGCCCGCTCTCCCTGACGGCCTTCCTCGCCCGCGGCCGGTAGCCGAGCTCCTCGGCCGCCTGCCGCACGGCGGAGCCGGTGCCCGGCGAGACCCAGGACTTGCCCGAGAAGACCGCGGACGCCGTGCCGATCGAGACGCCCGCCCGCTCGGCCACCTCCTTGAGCGTGGCCCGTCCAGGCATCCGTCCCATGGCCGTCCCCCCATCACTGAACTTCAATTCACCGTACTGAAATTTCAGCACTATAGGGACAAAAAGACACAGACCTAAGAAGTACGACATCATCGGTCAGGTGAATTATCGGATCCCTGTTGCGCTCGTCGCCCTGCTCGCGGCGTCGGCTTGCGGACTCACGCCGGAAGCCGCACCACGCCCAGAGCCGTCCTCCGCTTCTTCCGCCCCGGCTGAGCCGACCGCCTCCCCCACCGCCAGCGCCTCCGCCAGCGCCTCCGGTGCGGACGACCGGCCCGCGCTGGCGGAGACGCGAAGCACGATGACCCCCGATCTCAAGGTCGAGGTCGTCGGGCTCAACCGGGTCAAGGGAAAGCACCTGGTCGCGCAGGTGAGGCTCAGCCACACGGGCACCGGCGAGCACATCCCCTGGACCGGCGAGATGGGCGACAACACCCGCCCGCTGGGCGAGATCCGGTGGGCGTCGGGCATCGGCGTGCTCGACGCCGGAGCCCGCAGCTGGATCCTGCCGTACAAACCCGCCGACTTCCCCTGCCTCTGCAGCGACCAGGACCGCGACGACCTCGGCTACTTCATCGACGCCGGCCAGTCGATCACCCTGTACGCGGTCCTGCCGGCCCCCTCCGGCAACCCCGCCACGACCACCGTCGTCACCCCTGTCGGCCCGCCCATGCTGAACGTGCCGATCAGCGACGAGCCGCCCGTCACGCCGCCCGGCCTGGACATCCCCGACCCCGACGCCGAACCCGTGACCACCGTCACGCGCCGCCTGGTGACGCCGTCGGAGTCCCTGGACAAGTCCGAGGAGACCGCCGACGACGGCGAGAACCTCCGGGTCAGCCTCTCCTCGGACGTGCTGTTCGCGGTCGACAAGGCGACGCTCACCGCCGGGACGCGGGCGGTCCTGGCGCGCACCGCCAAGCTGATCGACTCGTCGGCCGGCCCGGCCGTGCGGGTGGAGGGGCATGCCGACTCCTCCGGCACCGACGCCATCAACGACCCGCTGTCGCAACGGCGCGCCCAGGCCGTGCGCAAGGCGCTGGCGTCGCTGGTCACCAGGCAGGGCGTCACCTTCCAGGCCAAGGGGTACGGCTCCCGCCGCCCGCTCTACTCCAACGACAGCGACGAGGGCAAGCGGCGCAACCGCCGGGTCACGGTCACCTTCGCCAAGCCGCAGCCCGCCGAGACCGCGGAGACCGCGGAGACCGCGGAGACCCCGCAGACCTCGGAGACGCCGGCCACGTCCGGCCTGACGGGCACCGCCAGGGCGGACGGGCAGCCGATCTCCATGGAGGTGACCGGCCTGCGCAGGCTGCCCGGCGGCCTGGGCCTGCTGACCTACAACGTCACGAACGAGGGCGACGCCGAGGCCTGGTTCAACGAGTTGCACCAGGCCGAGGACTGGATGTCGTTCAAGTACCAGGCGGCGACCAACGTCAGGCTCACCGACCCGGCCGCCAAGCGCCTGTATCTGCCCGGCAGGCTCGAGGTCCCCGCCGACGACGGCGGCGTCGACTCCTACTGCGCCTGCACCGGCCTCGCCGGCGTGCGCCTGTCCACCGAGAAGTTCGGGCCGGGCCAGTCCAGGCAGTTCTACAACCTGTTCGAGCTGCCCGCGGACGCCTCGACGCTCAACGTGAAGATCGCCACCTTCCGGGAGCTCCAGGTCCCCGTGGGGTGACTCCCCGGGACGCCGAACGCCCGGCCCTCGCAGAGGACCGGGCGTTCGCTGCCCGTGGCGGTGACCGACGGGCCGGAGGCTAGCGGTGGTGGTGGTGGCGGCCGATGACCTTCACCCAGTCGGTGGCCTCGGAGGGCTCCAGATCGTGGGAGCCCTGGAAGACCGCGCGCCAGGTGCCGGACCGGTAGGCCGGGACCTTGGTGTGGAAGTAGCCGTCGCGCTGAGTCTTCACCGACTCGACGTACTCCCACTTTCCGCTGCCGGCCGGCTGGAAGAGGATGACGATCCGCTTCCAGCCGAGGCGGTGCCAGCTCCCCTCCTTGCAGTGGTTCGCGTGGTGCACCGAGACGAAGCCGCTGATGTAGTCCTCGTCGCACTGCACCGACAGCTTGCCCTCGACCGTCAACGGCTTGCCGCGCCAGGCGGGCTCAGGGTTGACGTCGAGCTGCAGGCGGGTGTTGCCGCCGTCGTTGCCCGGATCGGCCAGAGCCGGCGCGGCCGCACCCGCGAGCACCGTGGCGCCCAAGGCGGCCGCCGCCACTCCGGCGGCGAGACGTCGCATCATGAACGAAACTTCCTTCCCCGTTTGGGACGCACACCGATCAGAGTGCGTCAACGCCAATGACGCGTAAGGGTAAAGAGAAGTTGTAGAAAGCTTGATCACGATTTGACAACGACAATTCCGGCAGCGCACTTTATGCAGTTAGAAGCGGCGCTTTTGGGTGTTATCGGTTGACTTGGTGAATACGTGAGGCAGATGAGGCGTAGTGGCCGGTCCCCAGGTAGCGGACGCGCCAGTAGCCGCCGGTCCGGTTGGCGACCGTGTGCTCGAAGGCTCCGGCGGCCCCGGTAGTGGCCTCCGCGACCCGCTCCCAACTGCCCGACTGCTCCTGCCGCCAGAAGATCTCCACGCGTTGCCTGGCGAACGGCGCGAAACCGGTCCGGCCGCGCGGGTCCACCCTGTTCAGCGAGCCGCTCAGCCGCACGCCCTGCGCGCCACCGGCCTTGGCCACCTGTACGGCCGACAGCTTGCTCTCCCGCTTGAGCTGGAACGACGCGTACGCGGTCACGCTCGTCCCGTCCGGCCCCTTGGCGGTCGCGGTGACGGTCCAGGTCCCCGCCGGGTAGAACCGGGTCAGCGCCTTGTCGGGCAGGAACCTCCAGGTCTGCCACCCACCGGTCATCCGCATCGGGCTGGGCACCACCCGCCAGTTCAGCGGCGCCGGAGCGCCCTGCGCCGGCGGCCGCACTCCCTGCGCGGTCGCGCCGGAGGGCCGCGTCCCCTGCGCCGCGTGCCGAGGCGGCACGGCGGGCCCGCCCGGCATCACGGCCATGGTGCTGGGAGCCGCCGAGTCACGGGTGTTCACGCCCGGCGCGGCCGCACCCCTGTCCCGCGGGCGCTTCTTGCCCGGGGCCGGAGGCGCCCACGTGGGCGACTCCGTGCGCCGCCACCTGCCCGGCTTCTCGTCCGGAGCGGCCGGCGACCAGTCCTCCCACGTGTCGGACGACCGGTCCAGCGAGTCGACTGACCAGTCGTCCCAGGTGTCGTCGGTCTGCTCGTCCGATGGGTCCGTGGGCCATTCCTCCCAGTCGTCGCCGGAAGACGGTGGCGACGACGGTGGCGTGGACGGTGGCGCGGACTGATCCGGTGCGGGGCCCGGCGAGGGGCTGACGACCGAGCCGGGTGGCGCCCCCGGCTCGACCTTGACGCTCACCCCGTCACGCCTTCTCACCCCCTTGGCGACCACGTCGATCACCAGGCGAACGGAGTTCCCGGTCCCGACGACAGGGGCCGCCGGCCGTACGTTGATCTCCCGGATGGCGAGCTCGGTCGCAGCGGAGGACGCAGGTATGGGCACCGTGAGCGCCCCCGCCGCGAGCGAGACGAGAAGAAGGCTTCTGGTCATGATCAAGACGGTAGGAACCGTCCGGTAATGACCAGGACCACGACACACGCCCCGGATGGCAAAAACCGGCCCAGCGTCGCGACCTCCTCCGGCCGCCGCCCCTCGATCCGGTGAGCGGCGGCGGCCCGGGGTCAGCCGGCGTAGAGCCCTTCGATGAGCTCGGCGTATCTGGCGTGCACGACGCGCCTCTTCAGCTTCAGGCTGGGCGTCAGCTCCTCGGTCTCGACCGTCCACTCGGTGCCGAGCAGCGCCCACCGCTTGACCTGCTGGACCCTGGCGAGCTTGGCGTTGGCCGTCTCCACGGCCGCCTCCACCTCCTTGAGCACGTCCGGGTGCTCGGCCAGCTCCACGAGCGAGCTGTAGGCGATGCCGCGCGACTGCGCCCAGCCGGGCGCGACCTCGCCGTCGAGGGTGAGCACGGCCACCGGGTAGGGCTGGTTGTCGCCGTAGGCGAGGGCCTGGCCGATGAGCTGGTGCTCCTTGAGGTGGTTCTCGATCTCGGCCGGGGAGATGTTCTCGCCGCCGGCCGTGATGATCAGCTCCTTCTTGCGGTCCACGACCCGGTAGAAGCCGTCCTCGTCCACGGTGCCGATGTCGCCGGTGTGCAGCCAGCCGTCGGCGTCGAGCAGCTCGGCGGTGGCCTCCGGCCGGTTGAGGTAGCCGGAGGTGTTGAGCGGGCTGCGGGTGAGGATCTCGCCGTCGTCGGCGATGCGGACCTCGACGCCGGGCTCGGCCCTGCCGACGGTGCCGAGCCGGTAGCAGGTGGGGCTGTTGCCGGTGAACGCGCCCGTCGTCTCGGTCATGCCGTAGACGTCGATGACCTTCAGCCCGAGCCCGGCGTAGAAGTGCTGGACCTCGGCGGCGAGCGGCGCGGCGCCGGTGGCGGTCCACTGGGCGCGGTCGAAGCCGATCATGCCGCGGATGATCGACAGCAGCGAGCTGTCGGCCTGGTCGTAGGCGGCCTGGATCTCGGGGGTGACGGTGCCGCCCCACTGCCCGGCCTCGATGTAGGCGGCTCCCGCGGCCATCGCCTGCCGTACGGCCTCCTGCTGCTCGGCGGGCTGGGTGGCGAGGACGGCGTGCAGGCGGGCCATCATCTTCTCCCACACGCGCGGCACACCGAAGAACAGCACCGGCTTGACCTGCCCGAGCGTCGCGCCGAGGTTGGCCAGGTCGGTGCAGAAGTGCACGTGCGAGACCTTGACCAGCGGCACGTAGAGGCTGAGGACCCGTTCGGCGATGTGCGCGTAGGTCAGGTAGGAGATCTGGGTGCCCTGGACCGGCAGCTGGGTCAGCCTGTCGGTGGACTCGACCTCGTAGAAGACGTTGGCGTGGCTGAGCGGGACGCCCTTGGGCATGCCGGTCGTGCCGGAGGTGTAGAGGACGGTCGCGACGTCGTCGGCCGTGACGGCCCGCCACCTGTCCTCGACCACGGCCGGGTCTTCGGCGAGCCGGGCACGGCCCAGGTCGAGGAAGTCCTGCCAGGACATGAACCGGTCGCCCTCCGGCGCACCCTCCAACATGATGATCTTACGCAGGCCGGGCAGCCGCTCCAGTGCGGGCTCCCACCGGGCGAGCTCGGCGGGCCCGCCGACCACGGCGAACCTGGCGCCCACGTCGCCGGCGACGAACGCGACCTGGTCCGGCGCGAAGGTCGAGTAGACGGTGCAGCCCACGCCGCCCGCGTGCACGGCGCCGAGGTCCGCCAGGACGTGCTCGCTCCTGTTGACCATCATCAACGCCACCGACTCGCCCGGCTCCAGGCCGAGGGCGGCGAAGGCGGCGGCGATCTCCAGCACCCGCACGCGCGCCTCTGCGTAGGTGAGCGTGGTCCAGCCGCCCTCCACCGGGTCGGAGTAGGCAGGGGCGTCAGGGTAACGCTCCGCGACCTGCCTGAGCTGCTCGCAGACGGTGCGGCCGGCTGTCGACCGCTCGATCTCCGCCCGGACTCCGAGGACATCGGCCATGGCATCCGCCTCCAGTCAGTAATCACTTGCACAGTTGGGATGCATCGCACCACAACGCGGGGACAGCGGCAAGAGCCCAGCGCTTCCGTCACGTACAGTGATGATTCACATGCGTGACGTGTTCATGGAGGGCTCCGATGAGTAACGGCGGCAGGACGTTCTTCGGTCACCCCTGGGCCCTGGCGACGCTGTTCGGCACCGAGATGTGGGAGCGGTTCAGCTGGTACGGCCTGCGCGCCATCCTGGCCACGTTCATGGTGGCCTCCCCCGCCAACCAGGGGCTGGGCATGACGGAGGAGACCGCCCAGGCGGTCGTCGGCGTCTACGGCGCGCTGATCTATCTGGTGGCGCTGCCCGGCGGATGGATCGCCGACCGGATACTCGGCCCGCGCAGGTCGGTGTTCTGGGGCGGCTTCGTCATCATGTGCGGCCACATCAGCATGGCCATCCCGGTGACCACGCCGTTCTTCGTCTGGACGGGCCTGCTGCTGATCATCGTCGGCACCGGCCTGCTCAAGCCGAACATCTCCGTCATGGTGGGCAAGCTCTATCCCGAGGAGGACGACGCTCGCAGGGACGCCGGCTTCTCCCTGTTCTACCTGGGCATCAACCTCGGCGCCTTCTTCGCGCCGATCGTGGTGGGCTGGCTGGCCGCCGGCGACCGGTGGCACCTGGGCTTCGGCGCGGCGGCGGTCGGCATGGCGCTGGGCCTGCTGCAGTACGCGTGGGGCGGTCGCAGGAGCCTGCGGGGCATCGGCGAGCGTCCGGGCGTGCCGCTCGCGCCGCACGAGCTGCGCCGTGTCGTCCTCGTGGTCTCGGTGGCGGTGGTGGTGACCGCGATCGCGCTGGCCGTCTGGGCGGCGACGGGCACCTTCACCCTCAGCCGGTTCACGGTGGTGATGACGGTCGTGATCCTGGCGGTGCCCGTCCTCTACTTCGGCTACATCATGCTCGGCAGCCACAACCTGAGCGAGGACGAGCGCGCGCGGATGAAGGCCTACATCTGGTTGTTCGTGGCCGCCGCGATCTTCTGGATGATCTACGACCTGGCGCCGAGCAAGCTGCTGTTCTTCGCCCAGAACAACACCGACCTGTCCCTGTTCGGCATTCCGATCCAGGCGGCGACCACACAGTCGTTCAACCCGCTGTTCATCATGATCTTCGTGCCGGTCTTCGCGGCGCTCTGGGTCAAGCTCGGCACGCGGGTGAGCACGCCGCAGAAGTTCGCCTTCGCGCTGGTCATGGTGGGGCTGAGCTTCGTGGTCATGGCGCTCGCCGCCGCCCTGGCCGAGAGCGGCCGGGTCTCGGTCTGGTGGCTGGTGCTGGTCTACCTGGTCCAGGTCTTCGGGGAGCTGTCGCTCAGCCCCGTCGGGCTCTCGGTCACCACGAAGCTGGCTCCCCAGGCGTTCAAGGGGCAGATGCTCGGCCTCTGGTTCATCGCGGTGTCGGTGGGCGACGCGGTCGGCGGGCAGACCGGCAGGCTCGGCAACGTCATGTCCCAGCCGGCCTACTACCTGCTGCTGGCCGCGATGGCGATCGTCGCCGGGCTGGCGCTGTTCATGTTCACCCGCAGGCTGCGGGGGCTGATGGCCGAGCACCATGTCCCCGAGACGCCGCCGATCCGGTAGACATTGCAGGCGTGGCTGAACTTCTCGATCTCGTGGGCATCTTCGTCTTCGCCCTGTCGGGCGCGCTCATGGGCGTGCGCAAGCGGCTCGACGTGGTCGGGATGGCGGTGCTGGCCGAGATCACCGCGCTGGGCGGCGGCATCGTCCGCGACCTGGTGCTCAACGTGCGGCCCGCGGCGTTCCAGAGCCTCGGCTATGTGCTGGTGCCGGTGGCGGCCACGGTCGTGGTCTTCTTCTTCCACCCCCACGTGGCCAGGGTGATGCCCGCCATCCTGGTGTTCGACGCCGCGGGCCTGGGCCTGTTCTGCGCGGTCGGCACGGCCAAGGCGCTGGAGTACGGCCTGTCCCCGCTGCACGCGACACTCCTCGGCGTCACCACGGCGGTGGGCGGCGGCATGCTCCGCGACATCCTGGCCGGCGAGATCCCCACACTGCTGTACGACCGGCAGCTCTACGCGGTGCCCGCCCTGGTGGGCTCGGCGGCGCTGGCCGCCCTCTCGGTTTCCGGCGTGTACGGCTGGCCAGCCACCCTGGCCGCCGCCGTGCTCGCCTTCGGCCTGCGCATCGCCGCGATGCGGCTCAACTGGCGGGCCCCGCTGGCCAGGGGCGTCGGCGAGTGACCGGTCAGACCGTCGGGCTGAGCGAGTCCGGCTGCGGGACGGAGCCGATCCGGCCGCGCCGCCGGGCCGTCGCGATGCGGGCCACCGCCTCCCGCAGCACCTGGGGCGACTGCGTGTACGGCAGGCGCAGATAACCCTCCAGCGTGCCCTCCAGGCCGAACCACGGCCCGGGCGCGAGCCGTACACCGTGACAGGCGGCCGCTTCGGCCAGGGAGACCGCGGAGCCGGTGTCGAGCCGGACCCACAGCGTGCCGCCGCCGCGCGGCACCGCGAACTCCCACGCGGGCAGGCGCTCGCGCAGCGCCGCGACGAGCGCGTCGCGTGAGGCGCGCAGCGTGCGGCGGCGCTCGGCCCTGGTCTCTTCGAGCCGGTCGAACAGCCGGGCCACGACGAGCTGCTCCAGCACCGGGCTGGCGATGTCCATGGCCGCCCGGTGCAGGGCCATGCGGCGGGCCAGCGCCGCCGTGGTGCGGATCCAGCCGATGCGCAGCCCGCCCCACCACAGTTTGGACGCCGAGCCGATGCTGATCACCCGGCTGTCGGTGTCGTGGGCGGCCATGGGGACGGTGCCGGGCACCTCCTCCAGCTCCAGCTCGGACCAGGTCTCGTCGACGAGCAGGACGGTGTCGGCCCGCCTGGCCGCCGCGGTGACGGCGGCGCGGGTGGCGTCGTCCATGAACGCGCCGGTCGGGTTCTGGAAGTCGGGCATCAGGTAGGCCAGGCGGGCCGCGGACTGCCGCATGGCCGAGGTGACCAGCTCGACCTGCCAGCCTTCGTGGGAGATGCCGACGGGCACGATCCTGGCGCCCCGCAGGCGGACCGCGTCGAGGGCGTGCGGGTAGGTGGGCGACTCGACCAGCACCGCGTCGCCGGGGCCGGTCAGCACGCCGAGGACGATCTGGATGGCGTGCTGGGAGCCGGTGGTGACCAGGATCTGCTCCGGCCTCGTGGCCAGGCCTCGCGCGGTGTGGTAGGCGGCGATCCGCTCCCGCAGGACGGGCAGGCCCAGTGTGTGATAGCCGTTGCCCATCGCGTACCGCGGCACGTCGTCGACCGCCTCCGCCATCGCCTCGAGCAGCGCGGACGGCGCCGCGGGGGCGGCGGCGTGCATCTGGATCAGGCCTTCGCCGTCCACGGTGAGCCACGGGTTGTCGGAGGTCACGGCCGGGTCGGGCAGCGCGGTCCAGCTTCCCGAGCCCTGCCGGCTCTCCAGGTAGCCGCGCTCGCGCAGCAGGTCGTAGGCGGAGGTCACGGTGGTGCGGCTGACCTGGAGGGTCTCGGCGAGGTGGCGCTCGGCGGGCATCCGCACCCGCACCGGGATCTGCCCGTCGAGGACCAGCGTGCGCACGGCGTCGGCGAGCGCGCGGTAGTAGGGCCGCACGCCGGGGCTGACGTCGACGAGCCGGGCGACCTGGTTGGCGGACAAATGCCTCATAAGGCCACTTTTCTCGATTGGCTCTGTTTTGGCAAACGCTGACCATGCCACCGTGGGTCCATCATGAGTGAAGCGACAATCCCCGCTGTCAGCCCGTTGCCCGGCCGCCTGGCCCGCCTCTACGGCGGCCTGGCGCTCTACGGCACCGGCATCGGCCTGCAGGTGGAGTCCGGGCAGGGCAACGGCCCCTGGGACGTCTTCCACCAGGGCATCGCCTTCTGGACCGGCCTGTCGATCGGGACCGTCATCATCATGGTCGGCGCCCTGGTGATGCTGGCCTGGATCCCGCTGAGGCAGCGGCCCGGCCTCGGCACGATCAGCAACGTCATCTTCGTCGGCCTGTTCGCCGACGCCGCCATCCACCTGGTCCCCGCCCCCGCCCACCCGGTGCTGGGCTGGCTGTACGTGGCACTCGGCGTGACGTCGATCGCGCTGGCCACCGTGCTCTACATCAGCGCCGGCATGGGCGCCGGGCCGCGCGACGGCGTCATGACCGGCCTGGTCCGGATGGGCCTGTCGGTACGGCTGAGCCGCTTCCTCATCGAGATCACCGTGCTGTTCGCCGGCTGGCTGCTCGGCGGCACCGCCGGCCTCGGCACGCTGGCGTTCGCGCTGGCGGTAGGCCCGCTGACCCAGTTGTTCAGCCGCTGGTTCCCGCTGAAGTGAGTCCCGTCTCCTCGCGGGCATGACACAGACCTGATCACGCGGCCGGAGGCGGCCATGACGCGACATGATCGAACCCGGCCGCGTGATCACCCCTTCGCCGAGTAGCGTCGTGTCATGCGGATCGAGGACTACGCGCTCATCGGTGACATGCAGTCGGCGGCACTCGTGGCCAGGGACGGCTCCATCGACTGGCTCTGCCTGCCCAGGTTCGACTCCCCCGCCTGTTTCGCGGCCCTGCTCGGCGACGACCGCAACGGCCACTGGTGGCTGGGCCCCAGCGGCCGGCGGCCCGCCACGCGCCGCCGTTACCGGCCCGACACGCTCATCCTGGAAAGCGAGTGGGACACCCCCACCGGCACCGTCCGGGTGATCGACTTCATGCCTCCGCGCGACGTCAACCCGGACGTGGTGCGCATCGTGGAGGGCGTCTCCGGCACCGTCGAGATGTCCACGCAGCTGCGGATCCGCTTCGACTACGGCAGGATCGTGCCCTGGATCCGCCGCTCCGAGGGCCACCTGCAGGCGGTCGGCGGCCCCGACTCGGTCTGGCTGCACTCCCCCATCCCGCTCAAGGGCGGCGACTACGCGCACGTGGCCAAGTTCGAGGTGAAGGCCGGGCAGCGGCTGTCTTTCGTCTTCACCTGGCATCCGTCGCACGAGCCGATGCCGCGCCAGATCCACGGTGAGACCCAGCTCGCCGAGACCGAGGAGATGTGGCGCGACTGGGTCGGCACGTGCAGCCACAGCGGCCCGTGGCGCGAGGCCGTGGTGCGCTCGCTGATCACGCTGAAGGCCCTCACCTACTCCCCCACCGGCGGGATCGTGGCCGCGCCCACCACCTCCCTGCCCGAGGACCTCGGCGGGGTGCGCAACTGGGACTACCGCTTCTGCTGGCTGCGCGACGCCACGATGACGCTCGACGCGCTGATCGGCAACGGCTATCTGGAGGAGGCCGCCGCCTGGCGGGCGTGGCTGCTGCGCGCGATCGCCGGCCGGCCGCAGGACCTGCAGATCATGTACGGCGTCGCGGGCGAGCGGAGGCTGCCCGAGCTGGAGCTCGACTGGCTGGAGGGCTACGAGCGCTCCCGCCCGGTCAGGATCGGCAACCAGGCGGTCGACCAGCTCCAGCTCGACGTCTACGGCGAGGTGATGAGCTGCCTCTTCCTGGCGCGGACCTCGGGCCTGGGCGCCGACGACCGCGCCTGGGCCATCCAGCGCGAGCTGCTCAACTACGTGGAGGAGCACTGGGACGAGCCGGACGAGGGCCTGTGGGAGGTGCGCGGCCCGCGCAGGCACTTCGTGCACTCCAAGATGATGTGCTGGGTGGCGCTCGACCGGGCGGTCAAGTACGTGGAGCGGTTCGGCAGGACCGGCCCCGTCGACCGGTGGAAGGCGCTGCGCGAGACCATCCACGCCGAGATCTGCGACAAGGGCTTCGACCCCCAGCGCAACACCTTCACCCAGTCCTACGGCTCACACGAGCTGGACGCGGCGCTGCTGCTGATGCCGATGCTGGGCTTCCTGCCGACGGACGACCCGCGGGTGACCGGCACCGTGACGGCCATCGAGAAGGAGCTGATGTCCGACGGGTTCGTGCTGCGCTACCCGGTGGCGGCCGACAACGACGTCGACGGCCTGCCGGGCGGCGAGGGCGCCTTCCTGGCGTGCAGCTTCTGGCTGGTCGAGGTGATGGCCATGCAGGGGCGCAAGGACGAGGCCGAGGAGCTGTTCAAGCGGCTGCTGTCCCTGCGCAACGACCTCGGGCTGCTCGCGGAGGAGTACGACCCGCGTTACGGCAGGCTGGTCGGCAACTTCCCGCAGGCGTTCTCGCACGTCCCGCTGATCCACGCGGCGCGCGCGCTGACGAAGCGGGCCTAGGCGGCCAGCCGGGCCAGCACCCTGGCGAACTCCGGCGGCGGGGCCACGACCAGGCGCGTCTGGCCCTGCTGCAGCACGAGGTCGGCCCTGATGAGCGTCAGCCGCCCGTCGTGCCACCAGTAGACCTGGGGGCTGAGCCCGCCGGTGCGGGCCGCGTGCACGCGCAGCCGCTCGATGGCGCGCACCACGCCGATCCCGTACACCGGGTACACGAGCAGCGTGTAGGGGTCGGGCAGGACGACCAGGGCGCCGTCGGCGGGGACCGCCAGATGGTCCTCCAGCCAGCGCAGGTGCGTGGCCGCGGCCGGGCTGCGCCCGGTCAGGCGCGTCACCGGGGTGCCGGACAGGTCGATGGACTCCACCGAGAGCTTCTCGTCCAGCCTGACGTTGGAGACGGCCAGCTCGATCGCCTGCGCGGTGGCCAGCGGCCAGCAGCCGGCCTCCTCGGGCCGGACCGGGCGGGAGCCCACGGTGAGCAGCTCCACCAGGTCGCCGTTGAGGTGGCGGCCCACCACCCTGGTCAGGTCGTCGACCTCGTCCACCGCCTCGACGCGGATCCGCAGCAGCGGTCTGACCTGGTCCAGGTCGCACACGTCGAGCAGCTCGTCGGCGGCCGCCACGGCGTGCGCCAGATGCTCGGAGACCAGCATCGGCCAGTCCTCCCTGGGCCGCCGGCCCGCCTCGCGGCGCAGCCCGGTGAGCCTGACCCGGATCTCCCTGCCGCCGCCGAGCGTCATCGACCCCCGGTCGGCGGAGAAGGAGCAGGTGTGGCCGAGGGAGTCGGCGACGAGCGCCAGCAACGAGTCGAGGTCGTCGTCTTCGAAGCGGCGCGAGGGCTCCCGGTCACGTTTGAATAGATTCACGCGCCGTGTCCCTCTCTGTCGGCTTCGTCCCTATGTGTGTCCTACCCTGCCTGCTCCTCGTTCCAGAACGGGCCAGACAGCGAGCACGATTCGGTATCGATAACCCCAAGAGCCCCAAGCCACACACTCATCTGTGGAGACCCGTGACCAATGGGAAGCCCGGCCAGGACCGGCACTCCGAGCGGCAGCAGCCGGTCGCGGAGCACCGGGTAGGGGTCGCCGCAGTCGACCCATGAGCCGAGCGCGATCCCCCGCACCCCCGCGAACGCCCCGGACTGCAGGAGCTGGGTGAGCATGCGGTCGACGCGGTAGGGCTCCTCGCCGATGTCCTCCAGCAGCGCGAGCTTGCCCGCGAACGACGGCTGGTAGCGGGTGCCGCAGAGCGAGGCCAGCAGCGACAGGTTGCCGCCGGCGAGCACGCCGGTGGCGCGGCCGGGCGCCAGCACCTGGCTGCCGGCGACCGGGGCCGGCGCGCCGAACAGCGCGGCTTGCAGGTGGTCCCAGGTCGCGGGCTCCGGACGCTGCTCGGCGGCGATGAGCATGTTGCCGGGCATCGGGCCGTGCAGCGTGGCCACCCCCAGCTCCGCCGCGAACGCCTGGTGCAGGGCGGTGATGTCACTGGAGCCGATGAGGATCTTCGGCCCGGCGGCCCGCATGAGATTCCAGTCGAGCAGGTCGAGCACCCTGGCCGCGCCGTAGCCGCCCCGAGCGCAGAACACCGCGCTGACGGCCGGATCGCACCAGGCCGCCTGCAGGTCGGCGGCGCGCACGGCGTCGGAGCCCGCCAGATAGGCCAGATCCTGCCGGTCGAGCACGTGCGGGCCGACGACCACCTTGAGTCCGAGCCCTTCAAGACGCTCGACGCCACGCCTGAGCAGGATGGCGTCCGCCGGGCCCGACGGTGAGACGACGGCGACGGTGTCACCTTGCTGCATCGATCAACTCCATGGCGAGTGGGGTGGTCCTTCTCGATCGGCTGCGCGACCCGATCGGCGAAGGCATCGTACGGCCTGCGCGGGCGTCGCCCACGACCGGCCCGGCGCGTGGCTCGCCCATCTGCAAAACGGTGCCACACTTACCTGACGTATGCGACTTCCGCCCCACATCCTCGTGGTCAACGGCATCAAGGTCCGCAGGCCGGTCTTCCTGCTCGGTGCTCCGCACTCCGGCGCGGACCTGCTCGCCCGCGCCCTGAAACGCGCGCCGGGCTTCCATGTGACGATGGGCCGCGCCTGCGTGGCCCATGTGGTCTACGCCTTCGCCCGCAGGCCGTCGATCGGCCGCACCTCGGGCGCGGTCCGCGTGCTACGTGACGCGCTCGCCGAGTCGTGGCAGGTGCTGGGCGGCACCTGCGGGCTGTGCTCCGAGCCGTGCCGGGAGGCGGGCGGCGTGACCGGCGCCGGCCCGTGCGTGTCGACGGGCGAGGTGACCAGGTTCGGCGACGCCAGCCCCGACCTCATCTACAGCGCGCCGGTGCTGCTCGAGGCGTTCCCGGACGCGCGGTTCGTGCAGCTCATCCGCGACGGCCGGGACGTGACCGCGGACATGCTCGACGACCCGGCCTGCCTGGCCTGGTTCAAGCCGGTGATGCTGCCGGAGGACACCGAGTTCCCCAACGCCTTCCTCGGCGTCAACCGCGACGAGCACCGGGACAGGTGGAAGACCATGCCCGTGGCGGGCAAGAGCGCGCTGCGCTGGCGCAGCGCGGTGCGCCTTAGCGCCACCCTGCGCCAGGAGCTGCCCGACGACCAGCTGCTCACCCTGCGCTTCGAGGACCTGGTGCACGAGCCCGCCCGGTCGGTGGCGACGCTGACGGAGTTTCTGGAGACGCGGGTGTCCAAGATCGCCCTCTACGGCGCGCGTGTCCCCGAGGTCGGCTCCTGGCGCACCCGGCTCCGCCGCGAGGACGTGGAGCTGGTGGAGAAGGTGGCCAGGCAGGAGCTCACTCGGCTGGGCTACCTGAAGAGCTGAACTGGGTGCGGTAGAGCTCGGCGTAGAGGCCGCTGCGCTCCAGCAGCTCCTCGTGGCGGCCCCGCTCGGCGATGCGCCCGTCGTGCACCACCAGGATCTCGTCGGCCTCCCTGATCGTCGACAGCCGGTGCGCGATCACCAGCGAGGTGCGGCCCTGCAGCGCGCTCTTGAGCGCCTGTTGCACGGCCGCCTCCGACTCCGAGTCCAGGTGCGCGGTGGCCTCGTCGAGGACGACCACGCGCGGCGCCTTCAGCAGCAGCCTGGCCAGCGCCAGGCGCTGCTTCTCGCCGCCGGACAGCCGGTAGCCGCGGTCGCCGACCACCGTGTCGAGCTGGTCGGGCAGCGCCTCGACCAGCTCGCCGATCTGGGCGGCACGCAGCGCCGCCCACATCTCCTCCTCGCTCGCCTCCGGACGGGCGTAGCGCAGGTTGGCGCCGATCGTGTCGTGGAAGAGGTGGGCGTCCTGCATCACCACGCCCACGGTGTCGCGCAGCGAGGCGAGGGTGGCCTCGCGCACGTCGAGCCCGTTGATCCGGACCGAGCCCTCGCTGACGTCGTAGAGCCGCGAGACCAGCGAGGTGATCGTGGTCTTGCCCGCGCCGGAGTGGCCCACCAGGGCGATGAGCGAGCCGGGCGCGGCCGTGAACGACACGCCCTGGAGCACCGGCTGCGCCGGGCCGCCGGTCTCCTGCCTGGCGACCGACTCCAGCGAGGCCAGCGACACCTCCTCGGCGGAGGGATAGGTGAAGCGCACGTCGTCGAACTCGATCGTGACGGGCCCGGCGGGCACGGGCCGGGCGTCCGGCCGCTGCGACACCATCGGCTTGAGGTCGAGGATCTCGAAGACCCGGTCGAAGCTGACCAGGGCGGTCATCACGTCGACATGCACGTTGGACAGCGAGGTCAGCGGCCCGTAGAGGCGCATCAGCAGGGCGGCCAGCGCCACCAGCGTGCCCAGCTCGAACACGTCGCCGACGGCCAGCACCCCGCCGACGCCGTAGACCAGCGCGGTCGCCAGCGCCGCGACGAGGCCGAGCGCGACCCGGAAGACGGTGGCGTACATCCCGACCGTCACGCCCACGTCCCGTACCCGGGCCGCCCGCTCCTCGAAGATCCGCGCGTCGTCCTCGGGCCTGCCGTAGAGCTTGGCCACCATCGCGCCGGCCACGTTGAACCGCTCGGTGGTGACCGAGCTCATCTCGGCGTCGAGCTGCATCTGCTCGCGGGTCAGCGCCGACATGCGCCGGCCCACCCACTTGGCCGGGCCGATGAAGATCGGCAGCAGCACCAGCGCGATCAGCGTGACCTGCCACGACAGCACCAGCATCGCGCCGAGCACCAGGACGAGGCTGACCACGTTGGACACCACGGACGACAGCGTGCTGGTCAGCGCCCGCTGGGCGCCGATCACGTCGGTGTTGAGGCGGGAGACCAGCGCGCCGGTCTGCGCGCGCATGAAGAACGCCACCGGCATCCGCTGGACGTGGTCGAACACCTCGGTGCGCAGGTCGTAGATCAGCCCCTCGCCGATGCGCGCGGAGAACCAGCGCTGCACCAGCGTCAGCGCGGCGTCGACCAGCGCGAGCGTCGCGATCGCCACGGCCAGCCCGATCACGACCTCGCTCCGCTTGGCCAGGATGCCGTCGTCGATGATCGCCTTCATCAGCAGCGGGTTGGCGACCACGATGACGGCTCCCGCCACCACGAGCAGCAGGAACGCCACGATCTGCTTGGTATAGGGCCTGGCGTAGTGGGCGATCCGTCTGACCGTGCCGGGCGCGATCCGCTGTTTCGTCACCGAGCCGTCGCGGCGCAGCGAGGCCCACACGCTCGGGCCGAAGCCACCGCCCATCATCGCCATCAAGGGAGTCCCTCCTCCCTCAGCAGAGCGTCACCGGGCTGTCCGACGATTCCCGTCTCAGCTCAAGGCGAAACTCCCGGCATGCCGGCCCGATCCACTCCGGCTCAGGCACCTCCACCGAACAGCGCCTTCAGGCGCTCGGCCTGCTCGGCCCCCTCCGCGGCTCGCTGCTCCTCCAGGGTGCGCCCCTGCGCACCCTGGAGGAGTCGCTTCGTCGCCGCCGCCGCGTCCCGGTTGGTCGACAGCAGCTGCGCGGTCTTGTCCTGTACGGCCTTCGCCAGGTCCCCCCGGGCGACCACTCGCTCGGCCAGGCCGATGCGCAAGGCTTCGTCCGCCTCCACCACCCTGGCCGTCAGGCAGATGTCGATCGCCTTGGCCAGGCCTACCAGCTCGACCAGCGGCTTGGTGCCGGTCAGATCGGGCACCAGCCCCAGTGCGGGCTCCTTCATGCAGAACTTGACGTCGTCGGCCACGATCCGCAGGTCACAGGCGAGCGCGAGCTGGAATCCCGCGCCGATCGCGTGCCCCTGCACGGCCGCGATGGAAACGATCTCTGGGCGGCGTAGCCACAGGAATCCCCGCTGGGCCTGCTCGAGCCGCTCCTCGAACGATGCGTTGTCGAGCCGCGCCGCCGAGCTGAACGAGCCCTGACCGGGCACTCCCTCAGGTGTGAACATACGTAGGTCTATCCCTGCCGAGAAGGACGGTCCCTCACCGTTCACCACGACCACACGCACCTGCTCCGGCAGGCTTTCGCCGATGCGAGCCAGGGCCGACCAGGTCGCGAACGTCTGGGCGTTTCGCTTGTCCGGCCGATCCAGCGTGATCGTAGCGATCTCACCGTCCACCTCGAAGCGCAGTCCGATCTCCGCCAATCGTGCGGCAGAGACGTCCTCCGCGTACCCCCCGCGCTGATGTTGCGCCTTCGCTTCCGACATCGCCCGCTCCCTCTTCCGCTGACCGTCGCGCCCGAGTTTACAGAATATGATTCTGGCCCGGGCGCGACGGCGGCTGACTAGGGACGAGCGGCTGCGGTCGCGCGTTCCGAGGCGGCCGTCAGCGCTTGGACTTGCCTCGGGTCGCCCCGCCGCGCCCGCGCAGAGTCACACCGGACTCGCTCAGGATGCGGTGGATGAACCCGTAGGACCGACCGGTAGAAGCTGCCAGGGCGCGGATGCTCTCGCCCGCGGCGTAGCGCTTCTTGAGATCACCAGCCAGCTTCTCACGATCGGCCCCGGTGACCCGGGTGCCCTTCTTCAGTGTCTCGGCCACGAGTACCTCCTGTAGTGCCGGACTTCCGCAGCGTTACTCCGCCATGATCAGTCATTTCAGCGGGATCGGCTACCTACTCCACGGGAAAAGATCCGTACCCACCCAAATTAAGATCAGGCAAGTGCCACAAGATCGGAAAATTCCTCGCTCCACGCGTCTTCAGTTCCGTCAGGCAGCAAGATCACCCTATCCGGTGAAAGGGCGTCAACGGCACCCTCGTCATGGGTAACTAGGACGATCGCTCCTGAATACGACCTCAGAGCGGTGAGAACCTGCTCCCGGCTGACCGGATCGAGGTTGTTGGTTGGCTCGTCGAGCAGCAGCACATTGGCACTGGAGAGCACCAGGATGGCCAGCGCGAGGCGGGTCTTCTCGCCTCCGGAGAGCACTCCGGCGGGCTTGTCGACGTCGTCGCCGCTGAAAAGGAAGGACCCCAGGACCTTGCGCAGCTCCGTGTCAGTGAACGTTCCGCCTGCCGAACGCATGTTCTCCAGGAGGGTTCTGTCGCTGTCGAGCGTCTCGTGCTCCTGGGCGTAATAGCCGATCTTCAGGCCGTGGCCGGGCTTGATCGCGCCCGTGTCGGGCTGCTCGATCCCGCCGAGCAGCCGCAGCAGCGTGGTCTTGCCGGCGCCGTTGAGCCCGAGGATGACGACCCTGTGACCTCGGTCGATGGCCACGTCGACATCGGTGAAGACCTCCAGGGACCCGTAGGTCTTCGACAGGCCCTCTCCCGTGAGAGGGGTGCGCCCGCAGGGCTGAGGCTCCGGAAAGCGCAGCTTGGCGACCTTGTCGCCCTTGCGCTCCTCCTCGGTGCCGGACAGCAACCGGTGCGCGCGGCGCATCATGTCCTGGGCCGCCTTGGCCTTGGTGGCCTTGGCCCGCATCTTGTCGGCCTGCGCGAGCAGCGCGCCCGCCTGCTTCTCGGCGTTGGCCCGCTCGCGCTTGCGGCGCTTCTCGTCGGTCTCGCGCTGCGCCAGATAGGTCTTCCAGCCGACGTTGTAGTGATCGACCATGGCTCTGTTGGCGTCGAGGTGCAGAACCTTGTTGACCGTCGCTTCAAGAAGCTGGACGTCGTGGCTGATGATCACCAAGCCGCCCTGATGAGATCGCAAAAAATCACGAAGCCACCCGATTGAGTCCGCATCTAGGTGGTTTGTCGGCTCATCCAGAAGGAGAGTTTCCGCGCCGCTGAAAAGAATTCGCGCCAATTCAACGCGCCTGCGCTGGCCGCCTGAAAGCGTTTTCAGCGGCTGCCCCAGCACCCGGTCCGGCAGGCCCAGACTGGAGGCGATGGAGGCGGCCTCCGACTCGGCCGCGTAGCCGCCGAGCACGTGCATCTGGTCTTCCAGCCGGCCGTACTGCCTGACGGCCTTCTCGCGGGTGCGCTCGTCGGCCGACGACATACCGCCCTCGGCCTCGCGCAGCTTGCGCAGCACCTCGTCCAGTCCGCGAGCGGACAGGATGCGGTCGCGGGCCAGCACCTCCAGGTCGCCGGTACGCGGGTCCTGGGGCAGGTAGCCGACGCTGCCGGTCACGGTGACGGTGCCGGCGGCGGGCAGGGCCTCGCCCGCCAGCACCTTGGTCAGCGTCGTCTTGCCCGCGCCGTTGCGGCCCACCAGGCCGATCTTGTCGCCGGGGTTGACGCGGAAGGAGGCGCTCTCGATGAGCAACCGCGAGCCCGCACGCAGTTCGATGTCAGTAGCAATGATCATGGTTGAGGAAACACTCCCGAGGTAGGAAACGAGGGATTGGGCGTGCGACGCCAGTCAATCGGGAGTGTGCATACCGATCAGTGTAGGCCCCGGATCGGGGGCCCCACCTCTGCTTAAACGTCCCGCGGAGCCCGGCGAAGATCACCGGGCCCCGCTGGTCAGACCCTGGCAGGCGCTCTAGGGACAACGCCCGGAGCGGCCCGCTGATTTCCCGCGGCTCACTCGCGCGGCAGGTGCTCGCCGATCAGCGCCAGGTTCTGGATCGCGGCCAGGGCGTACTGCGCGGCGTCGTTGGTGCTGACGTACGGCGCCTCCAGGACGGGGGCGAGCACGTGCGGACCTTCGACGGCCGTCAGGCGCCAGTCCGGCTCGCGCTGCAGCGGGTTGCGGTTGAGCTGGTCGCCCTCGTCGAGGAAGAACTTCCGCCAGGCCAGGGCCGCCAGCTCGGCGTCGCCCGAACGGGCGGCGGCGTGGGCGGCCAGGCGACTGTGCGCCTGGACCAGCGAGATGCCGCTCAGCGGGTGCCCCAGCTCGGCCGCCTGCTGCTCGGGAGAGGCCAGGTAGAGCCGGCAGTAGTGCAGCCAGGCCCGCTCGAAGCCGGGCACGCCGAGGTCCAGGGCGATCAGCTCGGCGCACACCTCCGGCAGGCCGAAGACGGCCGACAGGTGCGAGACGGCGATGGCGTCCTTGGAGCGGTCGAACCGGCCGGTGGCCAGGTCGAGACGGGCCTCGCCGGTCAGGAAACCCCGCGGCAGCGCGCCGATGTCCGCCATCGTGCCCAGCAGCCGATCCCGGGCCCGCTCGTCGCCGTACCTCTCCCACCGGGTCAGCCAGGCGGCGGCGAGCGCCCCCCAGTCGGCGCCGAGCCCGACCGACAGGGCGGACGGGTCCGGCGTGTAGACGTCCTCGCGCACCTTGCGCAGAGGGTCGATCGCGACGAACGTCTCCTCGGGGACGGCCAGCTCGTCGAGCAGGTCGCCGGTGCGCTCGTCGGCGGTCAGGTAGTAGAACACGCGGCGGTAGGCGGCGTTGGAGATGCGCAGCTGCTTGCAGCTGCACCCCCAGTGCTGCACGTTGTGCCTGCTGCCCAGGCCCTTCCAGCGGCCGAGGTGATAGACGTCGACCTCGCCGGTGTGACGGGTCATGGCCTCGGCGAAGCGGAAGACGTCGGCCCTGCCGGTGCGCAGATACTGATACCAGAGCCACAGGTCCGGCGACAGCTCGGAGTTGTCCCAGGCGTAACCGCCGACGTCGTAGCGCCAGGTGTGCCGGTCGGAGTCGTAGGTGTGCATCACGTCGCCGTAGTCCCAGAACCCGTACCACCTGCGCTGTTCCCGCTCGCGCAGGTAGAACTCGAGCAGGAAGTCCAGGCGGTCCTCGATCTCGGCGCGCGCCGGGGTGGAGCGGTCGGGCAGCGCCCAGTCGCCGAACACGCCCGCCGCACGCACCCGCTCCGGCGACGCGGCCAGCAGCGCGGGCTCGTTCATCGCGGCCGCGTGCGCCGCCAGCGCCGCGGCCGGCGGGGTGGCGTCGTGGACGCGCAGGACGAGCTCGTGGGTGCGGGCGATCCCGTGAGGATCCGCGAAGCCGGGCTCGTAGTCCTCGTAGGTGATCTCCAGCCCTTCGAGCTGCTCGGCGAAGGTGTCCTGGCCCAGGCCGTCGTGGTAGAAGCGCAGGTCCATGGCGGGCGCTGACGGGGACCAGAGCCAGATGGTGGCGGTGGCCAGCTCGGTGGCGGCGTTCCTCACGTCGAGGCGGGCCGGGTGCAGCCGCCAGAAGTCGCGCAGGCCGAAGCCCAGGCCGCCGCTGACGCCGCCGACGTAGCCGTATCCCGCCGAGCGGGTGCCCGAGGGGATCGTCACCCACGCGTGCCCGGCCGCCGTCCGCTTGCGCAGGGTGAAGCCGTCGGCGGAGCCCTGGTCGAGCGTGTAGTCGTTCCAGGCGGGGATCAGATGCAGGCGGCCGGCCACCTCCGGGTCGGCGACGGGCCCGCACGGCCTGCCCTCCACCTGCGCCCGCCGCACCCGCTCCCCGGGGTCGCGGCGCAGGCCGGTCAGCCCGCGCACCGCCTCGGTGAGGAACCCGTCCCGCCCGGCCAGACGCACGTGGCGGTCGTGCGGCTCGTCCCGCATCACCACGTCGGCCCGCAGTCCGAGCCCGGCCAGGAAGTCGCGGCCGGGGTCGCCGTCCCAGACGAAGGAGTGGACGACACGCACGTCCTCGGCGCCGGCGTAGAAGTACAGGCGCACGCTGAACGGGAGCCGGTCGCCGTGCCGGCCCTCCAGCCGGACCACGGCCCGCACCGGCCCGTCCTGCTCGACCGTGACGCGCGCGATCTGGCCCGTGACCTGCTCGCGGCTGACCGTGCCGCCCTCGTCGGGGGTGGGCCCGTCCTGGTGCAGGCTGACCAGCCGGACGTCCCTGACCACCTCGCGGCCACCGTGGTGGACCGAGCGGGCCAGCGTGTCCCCCGACTCCTCGATCGTCCAGGTGACCGCTCCGGTGCCGACCCGCAGCAGGCCGCCTTCGCGGGCGACGGTGACGGGCGCCTGCGGCGTCGCCGGCTCGCGCCCCGGCTCCAGCCGGTACGGCGCGTGCCCGGCCGGGTCGCCGGAACCGGCCGCGGGCGGGCCGATCGCGTGCGCCGACCACTTGACCGAGCCGTCCGGCCAGGTCGCGGTCACCCAGCTCTGCACAGGCACCTCGCGGCCGTCCGGGCCGGTCAGCGCGTACGGCGCGGCCCGCTCGACGGCGCCGCGCGGCCACGGCACTCCCCAGGTCACGCCCTGCTCGCCCGGCCGGTCCAGCCAGCGCAGTGTCGTCATCACATCTCCTCGCGGCCGCTGGGCGACCTCCTGGTCAGGTACGGGCACGGCGGTCAAGCGGGCCTCACTCCTTCACCGAACCGATCAGCACGCCCTTGGCGAAGTGCTTCTGCAGGAACGGGTAGAACAGCAGGATCGGCAGCGTCGCGATGACGATCACCGCGAACTTGAGCCCCTGCTCCGGCGGGACCCACGTCTGGTCGACCTGGCCGAGCGTGTTGGCCGCGTCCGAGCTGGTGAACTGCCGCACCAGCATCTGCAGCGTCCACTTGCGCGAGTCGTCGATGTACAGCAGCGGCGACATGTAGTCGTTCCAGATACCCACCGCGTAGAACAGCGAGAACGTCGCGATGATCGGCTTGGACAGCGGCAGCACGATCTTGAAGAAGACGCCCATCTCGTTGCAGCCGTCGATCCGCGCCGCCTCCTCCAGGGCCTGCGGCAGCTCCTGGAAGAAGCTCTTGACGATGATCAGGTAGAACGGGTTGATCGCCAGCGGCAGGATCAGCGCCCAGTAGCTGTCGAGCAGCCCGAGGTCGCGCACCACCAGATAGGTGGGGATCATGCCGCCGCCGAAGACCAGCGTGAAGATGACCAGGTTCAGCACCAGCGTCCGCCCGGGCAGGTAACGCTTGGCCAGCGGATAGGCCATGGTGAAGGTGAGCAGCACCTGCACCGCCGTGCCCACGACCGTCACCAGGACGGTCGTGATCAGGCTCCGGACGAAGGTGTCGGTGGAGAAGATGTACGCGTAGGTCTCGGTGACGAACTTCTCCGGCCACAGGAAGAACGGCCGCGAGGCGATCTCCGCCTCACCCGCGAACGACCCCGCCAGGACGTACAGCAGCGGCAGGATCGTGATCAGGCCCAGGGCCACCAGCAGAAGGACGTTGAGCGCGTCGAACAGGCGACTGCCGAGGGAGTCGTAGTGCTTGACCGACTGGTTGGTCGACATGCCGGGGCTCCTTAGAACAGTCCACGCTGGCCGAGGCGCTTGGCCAGCCAGTTGGAGCCGAAGATCAGGACGACACCGGCCAGGCCCTTGAACAGGCCGACGGCGGTGGAGTAGCTGAAGGCGCCCTGGGTGATGCCGATGTAGTAGACGTAGGTGTCGAACACGTCGGCCACGGAGCGGTTCAGCGAGTTGGTCAGCAGCCAGATCTGCTCGAACCCGGAGTCGAGCAGGTTGCCGGACATGAGGATGGCCATGACCACGACCGTGGGGCGGATCGCGGGCAGGGTGACGTGCCAGAGCTGGCGCCAGCGCCCGGCGCCGTCCATGCGGGCGGCCTCGTACAGGTTGGGGTCCACGCCCGCCAGCGCGGCAAGATAGATGATCGTCCCCCAGCCGGACGTCTTCCACAGCAGCTGCATGATGACCAGCGGCCGGAACCAGTCCGGCTGGGCCACGTAGTCGACCTTGGGACCGCCCTGCAGGTCGTGGACGAAGGTGGCGATCACCCCGAAGTCCACGGAGAACAGCAGGTACGTCAGGGAGGCGACGATCGTCCAGGACAGGAAGTGCGGGATGTAGATCGCCGACTGGATGAATCGCTTCAGCACGCCGAGCCGCAGCTCGTTCAGCATCAGCGCGACGATGATCGGGGCCGGGAAGACGAAGACCGCCGTCAGGAACGCCAGGAACAGGGTGTTGAAGAGCAGCCGGCCGAAGTCGGGACCGGTGAACAGGTCCTCGAAGTGCTTGAGCCCGACCCAGGGGCTGCCCGAATAGCCGAGGAAGGGGACGAAGTCCTGGAACGCGATGGTGACGCCGTACATCGGCAGATACTTGAAGATCGCGAAGTAGGCGACGCCGGGCACGAGCATCAGGTAGAGCCAGCGGTAGCGCAGCAGCGCCGAGCGCAGTCCCACCCTTTCGGGACGGCGGCGCCCACGCCTGGTGGCGGCATTCGCGGGAGGCGGCGCCAGGTCGGTGGCCACAGCGGCCTCCTTTCGTAGCAGGGGCCCGGGTGTCACCGGGCCCCTGAGAGGCCGGTCAGCTGCCGAGCTTGGAGTGCAGGTCGTTGATCTCGGCCGCGACCTGGGTGCCGCCGCTGTCGTACCAGCGCTTGATCTCGGCCTTGAGCTGCTCCTCGGTGATGTCGCCGGCCAGGAACTTGATCCGGGCGTCGGTGACGATCGGGTCGAGCGTCGCGCCCTTGCTCACGTAGGTGGGCGAGACCACCGCGAGGGTCGGGTCGTGCACGGCCGTCTGCAGGTCGAGCTCCGTGAGCTCCTTGCGCAGCCTGAGGTTCTCCCGCTCGGCCTCACTGTTGGGCATGGCGTCGTAGACGCCCATGCCGACGGTGGCCCTGGTGCCGAGCTGGATGAAGGCGAAGTCGAGGTCGTTCTCCAGAACCTTGATCTTCGGGTCCTCCTGGTTGATCGGCACCGCGAAGTTGTTCTCGAGCTTGAAGTTGCGCCCCTCGATCCCGTTGCTGAGCAGGATCTGGCCAGGGTCGCCGGCGAGCGTGTCCAGGACCTTCAGCACCTGGTCGAGCTGCTCCTCGGTCTGCACGCTCTGCTTGGAGATGGCCAGGAAGCCGTTGTAGCCGGTGAACGGGTGGGAGAACTTCTGGCCGTCGGGACGCGAGAGGTTGCCGAACATGCCGAGCTTGTCCTCGTAGCCCTCCGGGTCCTTCTCCTTGAGCAGCGTGTACAGCTCGGTGGCGCGCACGTTGACGTCGATGATCATGCCGCCCTTGCCCTGGACGAACGGGTCGTTCCACTTGCCCGCGTCGAGGGTGGCGAAGTCCGGGTTGACCAGGCCCTCGTCGACCATCCTCTTGACGTACTTGGTCGCGGCGACGAACTCCTCGGTGTCGAAGGCGGGCACCAGCTTGCCGCCCCGCTCACCCCAGCCGTTCGGCGCGCCGAACCAGGTCTCGATCACGTTGTACGGGCTGGAGCTGGCGTAGACGGGGGTGGGCCACTTCGGCAGGATCAGGCCGTAGGTGTCCTTCTTGCCGTTGCCGTCGGGGTCCTTCTCGGTGAACGCCTTGGCCACCTCGTAGAGGTCGTCGGTGGTCTTGGGCATCTCCAGGCCGACGTTCTTCAGCCAGTCCTTGCGGATGACCACCGCCGAGCGCAGCAGCGGACGGACCCGGTAGATGCCGTAGACCTTGCCGTTGATCGAGGAGTTGAGCTGGGTCTGCTCGGACTCGGGCTTGAGGTTCGGGTACTTGTCCAGCTTGCCGGTCAGGTCCCAGAACGCCCCCGCCTGGGCGGCCTGGACGAACGACGGCACCTTGCCCTGGACGACCATGACCTGCGGGATGCTGTCGGAGGCGAGCGTGACGTTCGTCTTGTCGCTGTAGTCGGCGTTGGGCACCCAGGTGATCTTGAGCTTCTTGCCCAGGAGCTTCTCGACGGCCTGGTGCATCTCGCCCTGAGGGTCGGGCGCGGTGCCGAACAGCGGGACCATCATGGTCAGCGTGTCGCTGTCGCTCTGGCTCGGTTCGCCGCCCGAGCAGGCAGAGGCGAGCAAGGCGGTCGTTAGCGTTAACACACCGGCGACGAGCCGGCGACGGGATGCGCTCATGAGTTCCCTTTCGGATGCAGGCGCGCCTCGTTCTCCTGGAAGAAGCGCTGGCAGAGCCACGTGTTGAGAGAGATCCAGGCACCGACGCTGATCACCGGAGCGAGGAAGGGAGCCGCCGCGGTCGCGAAGGCGATGGCCGAGAGCACGAACAGCATCAGCACGGACGCGGCTGGACGCGTCAGCGCCAGCAGCGACGCCTTCGGAAGGTAGGCCCGCAACGGCAGGTCGTAGTGCGCGTAGAGCGGGCCCAGGTAGGTCCCCACGCCGGCCAGCGCGAGGAGCGCCACGAAGGTCGCCATCCGCAGCGCTCCCGAGCCGGGGCCGAGAGCGGAGAGGTAGAGGTAGTTGCCGAACAGGACGGTGGCGAGTGCCGCCACCGGCAGGATCAGCAGCGAGCCGCGGACGAATTCACGCCGGTAGACGTGCCAGAATTCGGTCCAGGCGTGAATCGATTCACCCCGAGCATGCCGCCTGGCCAGCGTGTACGCGGCTACAGTGGCCGGCCCGAGTCCGAAAAGCACGCCGCCGGCGAGCGTGAACACGATCCAGAGCAGGTTCAGTTGTGCCATCCAGACCACCTCTGAGCAGGCGGTATAGATCCTGGTGGAGGCGAAGGGTGTGCTCATCCGGCAACAATCTCGCGGCGTGCGCACGGACAGGGGGGTGAGTGTTGCACCGTGGTTCCTGCCCTGTTACACGGGGGTGAACGGCGGTTGGTTTCTGCGAAAGTAGTGTTGAATCGACTCAAAGTCAATGACGCAAAACCCTCAGATTCGCATACTCCCCAATCAGGGGCGCCATCTGCCTGAAACCAATCTTGCCGCCGGACAACGAGGGGCCTCCCACACCGCCGTCGTCCACCCATCGCAGCGAGGTCAGCTCGTTGATGGAGAAGGTGATCTCCCCGCCTCTGACGTCGATCGCGACGGCGTAGGGACCGTCGGCGTCGAGCACCCCCGGCAGCGGGTCCGCGCCCTGGGCGACCAGGTGGAACCCGTGGCTCTTGCGCAGGTTGCAGGTGTGCAGCGACCGCTCGGCCGGCCACCTGCGCCGGAAGTAGGAGACGTGGTAGGCGTCGATGTCGCCGTGGTGATACTGCTCGTACGGCCCGTCGCGCACCGCCAGGCCCGGGTCGAACAGGTCCTCCCCGCCCCTGCCGCGGGCATGGAAGAACATGACGCACAGCCCCGGCTCCCTGACCGGCCAGAAGTCCCACTCGATCCGCACGTCGGCCGGGAAGTCCTCCGGGCACCACAGCACCAGGTTGGCCGCCTGCCCGTCGGACGGCGGCCGCGTGCTCTCCAGCCGCAACCGGCCCATGGGATAGGAGAGCGCCCCCCGTCCCTCCAGCCGGAACCCGGCCAGGTCCTCGGGGCTCGCGAGCGGGTTGCGGTAGATCTCGATCAACGGTGTCACTCCTAGGCCGCTCCGCGCGGCTCGGTGGCGCCTCAGTCGCTCCTGCGCGGCTCGCTGGACTCGCGCACGACCAGGTCGGGCTGGAAGATGACCTGCCTGTGCCGATGCTGCTCGGGCGAGCCGACCTCTTCGAGCAGCAGCTCGATGGCGGTGCGGCCGAGCAGCTCGCGCGGCTGGCGCACCGACGAGAGCGGGACCGCCGCGGCGGCGGCGAAGTCGATGTCGTCGTAGCCGACGATGGCCATGTCCTCGGGCACGCGCAGCCCGCGCACCGCCATGGCCTGCAGGAATCCGAGGGCCAGCAGGTCGTTGGCGCAGAAGGCCGCCGTGGGCCGCTGGCCCTCGGGCAGCGCCGCCAGGCGCTCGCCGGCGTCCCGCCCGGCGGCGACGCTCAGCGTGGGGGTGCGGCAGTCGACCAGCTCGACCCCGTCGCCCGCCGCGTCGACCGCGCCGCGGATGCCCGCGTGGCGGTCGGCCACCTGTTTGATCGCCAGCGGGCCGCCGACGAACGCGATGCGCCGGTGCCCCCGATCCATCAGGTGCGCCCCGGCCACGTGACCGCCGAGCCGGTCGTCGACCGCCACCGAGCACTGCATCCCGGTGGCGGCGCTGTCGACGAGCACCACCGGCGTGCCCCTGGCGGTCAGCTCGGCCAGGCGCGGGCTCGCCGCGTCGACCGGCGTGATCAGGATGCCCAGCACCCGCTGCTGCTCCAGCTGGTCGAGATGGCGGCTCTCGCGGGTGGGGTCGGCGGCGCTGTTGCAGAGCACCATCATCGTGTCGTGCTCGTCGGCCAGCGCCTCGGCGCCCTGGGCGACGTCGGCGAAGAAGGGGTTGGACACGTCGAGGACCACCAGGCCGACCGTGCGGCTGCGCCCCACCCGCAGGTGGCGGGCCACCTCGTTGCGGACGAAGCCCAGCTCGCGGATCGCTTTGAAGACCCGCTCACGCGTGGCGGGCGAGACGATCTCGGGACGGTTGAGCACGTTGCTGACCGTGCCGACCGAGACCCGCGCCAGCTGCGCGACCTCCTTGATGCTCCTGGTCCCCATTGATCCTCACGAGCCGAGCCGCTGTGAACGCGTACAGCATAGCGGTTACCAAGATTTTTTTGAATCGTCTCAAACACGTGAGGATCCTGTGACCATCCCGGTGCCGCCCGGACCGTCTCCGGCCGCTTCGGCCGCCTCGGCCTTCATGCCGTCGAGCATGAGCCCGAGGAACCTCGCGGGCCGCTCCGCGACGTGCGGCGGCAGCGAGTCCGGATGGCAGGCGAACAGGTTCATCAGCGACACCACGTCCTCGGTGCCGACGTCCGGCCGCATCCTTCCGTCGGCCTGCGCCCTGCGCACGAGCCCGTCGAGCCGCTCCAGCCACCGCCGGCGGGTGCGGGCGAACTCCGCCATGTTCAGGAACGTCTCGTCCGGCAGCTCCGCCAGCGCGGCGGCGAGCGCGCCCCGGCCGGGGTCGCCCGCCCACAGTACGAACTCGCGCAGCCCGCTCCACGCGTCGGGCGCCCGCTCGGCCGCCCGGTCCAGGGCTTCGGCCAGCGAGTGGACGTAGTGCTGGCCCATGGCGGCGATCAGCGCGTTGCGGTCGGGGAAGCGGCGGTAGAGGGTGCCGACGCCGACGCCCGCGCGGCGGGCGATCAGCTCCATGGGCGCCCCCGCGCCGCGCTCGGCCATCACGGCCGCGGCCGCTTCGACGATCTTGTCGAGGTTGCGCCTGGCGTCCGCGCGCACGGGCCACTCCCTGATGGACGACGTATCTGCGTCGAGCGTACCCGGCCACAAGTGGACGACGACATTCCGGTTGATGTACGTTGACGCAACCGGAATCTCTTCGTCCGCTTAGGAGCTCTATCATGATCGTGATCACCGGCGCCACCGGCTCGATAGGCAGGGCCCTCGTCGGGCGGCTCACCGGCGAGGAGGTCGTGGCCGTGGTCCGCCGCCCCGCCGACCTCGACTGCGAGCAGATCATCGGCGACTTCGAGCGGCCGGAGACGATCGGCGGGATCCTCTCGCCGGGCGACCGCCTCTTCCTCAACAGCTCCCTGTGGCCAGGAGTCGTGGACGCCCACCGCGCCGTGATCGACCTCGCGAGGAAGGCGGACGCCGCGCAGATCGTCACCGTCTCGGTCCGCGGCGCCGGCCCCGGCGCTCCCCTCGGCGGAGACATGCACGGCCGCATCGACGCCCACCTCAGGAGCTCCGGCGTCCCGTACGCCATCCTGCAGCCGAGCGGCTTCATGCAGAACCTGCTCACCGAGGTGCGGGCCGGCCGTTTCCACGGCTCGTACGGCTCGGCACGGATCAACTACATCGACACGCGCGACATCGCCGACGTGGCGGCGGCGATCCTGACGCGCCCGGTCGCGGCGAGCGCCGACCACCCCCTCACCGGCCCCGAGTCCCTGACGCACGAGGAGATCGCCGCGGCGATCTCCTCCGCCGTGGGCGGCCCAGTGTCCTACGTCGACCTCCCGGTCCCCGCCATGACCGCCCACCTGGCGGCCTCCGGCATGCCGGAGCAGTTCGCCCACGCCCTGGCGGCCCTCATGGCGGACATGGGCGAGGCCGACTGGTCCTCGGTCACGACCGCGGTCGAGGACCTCACCGGCCGCCCGCCGCGCCCTCTGTCGGCCTTCCTCGCCGACCACGCCACCGCCTTCGACGTCGCGGCCCCCGAGGCTTCCGCCCGCCCTCGCTAGGCGTCTCGTCGGGGCCTCGGCCACCGGGACGCGCGGCGTGTCAGCCGGGATCGACCACCCGGATCCTGACCGCCCGGAACAGTCCCGGAGTCTCCCGCAGCACCGCCAGCCTGGGATCCGGCACGACGAGGAACGGCTCCGCCTCCAGCGCGAGCAGCGGTGCCAGCCGGCGGTCGGACCGCAGGGAGTCCACCGCCTTGCGGTCACCGCCGAACACCACCGCGTCGAGCTCCCCCAGGTGCGGCGACAGCACGCGCAGCGCCGTCTCGGCCGCCACCTCGAACGCCTTGCCGGCCTGGTTCTCCCTGCGTCGGGCGAAGCGCTGCTGCGACCACCCGCCCGCCGCCGTACGCCCCTGGACCAGGCGCGAGCCGACCTTGGAGGCCACCAGCCCGCTCCCGTGGAAGACGCCGGCCGCGTAGCCGCCGAGCCTCACCAGCACCACGCCCACCCGCCGCTCGGCCCCGGCATGCTCGACCAGCCGGGTGACGTGCGGCGGCCCGGGCCTCATGGGCGGGAAGGGCACGTGCAGCTCGGCCACGGCCCCGTCGGCGGCCACCAGGCGCACCATCCGCTCGTCACCGGAGGCCTCGAACGGACCGTGCCGCCCGGCGAACCCGTCGATCCACGGGTGCACCCGCTCCGGCGGCACCGACACCCACCGGCCACCGCCCTTGGCCGGTCGCGCGCTCATGCCCGAAGGCTAGCCCATGAGCACGGCCCTCCCCCTCCCGCGAGGTCCGCAAGGCCGGCCCGTGAACGCCCGCGTCCCCTCCGGCAGGGTGCGGAATACAGCGGGAAATGTCGGTGAACTTCGTTTCGCGAGGGTGTCGCAACGGCTATGCCGCCACCATCATCGCTACGTGTCCTCCCTGCTCACCGGCCCCGTCGTGGATCTCGAAACCGGAGCCGTCATCGCCCGCCCCGCGGCGCTGGACGCCTCCGGCCACCTCCGGGCGGCCCCGATGCCCATGGTGCTGGAGCTGCCCCTGCGGGTGGTGCTGGCCGGCGCCGGCGCGCTGGTGCCGCTGCACGAGGCGCTGCGCCGCGCCGGCCGGCATCCGCGCGAGGCCATCCTCCTGCTGCACGGCTCGTGCGGCGTCGACGATCGGCCGGTGCTCAAGGTGGCGCTCGACGGCCTGCGCAATCTGGGCTACCTGCTCGGGTTCGGCGGCGCCGGCGCGCAGAGCGTACCGCTGGATCTGATCGCGGACGCCGCGCCGTACCTGGTGGAGCTGGCCCCCGAGGTGGTCGCGCGGGCGCCGCGCGACCACCGGGCGGCGTCGGTGGCGCGGGCGGTCGCGATGCTGGCGCGCGGGGTCGGCGCACACGTGCTGGCGCCCGGGATCGCGGACGAGGCGGAGCTCGCCACGGCGCGCGGCCAGGGGGTGCGGCTGGCGCACGGGCCGTTGCTGGCCCCGGGCCCGGACGGGCGGGTGCGGGTGCCGTTGCCGCCGGCCTTCGAGTCGCCTGACACCGGCCTGCTCGGTCCGCGCGTGCAGGAGCTGCTGCTGCCGGCGGTGACGCTGCCCGCCGCCGCGAAGGCCGAGGAGGCGGTGGCGGCCTTCGGCCACGAGCCGACGATCACCAGCGTGATCCTGGTGGACGAGTACCAGCGCCCCGAGGGCAGTTTGGACCGCGGCCGGTTCCTGCTGTCGATCGCCTCCCGCTACGGACACGCGCTGCACGGCTCGAAGCCGGCGCGGCGGCTGGCCGACGCGCCGCGCACGGTGCCGAGGACCACTCCGGCCGTCGCGGCGATGCAGGTGGCGGGCCGGGACGCGGTGCGCGTCTACGACGACCTGGTGGTCACCGACGAGCTCAACCGCTGCCTGGGGATCGTCCGGGTGTCGGATCTGATCCGGCAGGTGGCCTCCGCCCGAGGCTGAGAGCGCGTAACGACTCGGCGCGCTCCCTGGGCACGGGGACCGGGGCCGGGGTAGGAAGGGAGGCGTGACTCGGCAGCTGAACAGACGGGCCCTGCTCGGCACGGGAATGCTTGCGGGAGTGGCCGCGTGCACCTCCTCCCCGCCCCCCGCCACCCCCAAGCAGGCGCCGCCCTTCGATCCCCAGGACTGGGCGTCCGTGCGGGCGCAGTTCGCCTTCGATCAGGCCTTCGGGCAGTTCGCGGCGTTCGTCCTGGCGCCCGCGCCCGCCATGGTGCGCGAGGCCGTCCAGAAGCACCGCGCCGGCCTGGACGCCGACCCCCACTACCTCCCCAAGGACGACCCCCACCCCGACGGGACCGTCCTGGACGCGGCCGCGCGCCACCTCGACGCCGAGTCCACCGACATCGCCCTGACCGACAGCACCACGATGGGCCTCGGCCTGCTCTACTCCGGCCTCAAGCTGAAGCAGGGGCAGGACGTGCTCACCACCGAGCACGACTTCCTGGCCACCCACGAGGGCCTGCGGCTGCTGGCCGAGCGCACCGGGGCGCGGGTGCGCCGGGTGAGGCTGTACGACGACCCGGCGCGCGCCTCGGCCGACCGGATCGTCAGCGCCCTCAAGGCGGGCCTCGGCCCGCGCACCCGGGTGGTCGCGGTCACCTGGGTGCACTCCAGCACCGGCGTCCGCCTGCCCATCAGAGCCATCGCCGACATGCTGGCGGAGGCCAACAAGTCCCGCGACGAGCAGGACAGGGCGCTGCTGTGCGTGGACGGGGTGCACGGGTTCGGGGCGATGGCCGACAGCGTGGCCGACCTCGGCTGCGACTTCCTGGCCAGCGGCACGCACAAGTGGCTGTTCGGCCCGCGCGGCACCGGCATCCTGTGGGGCAGGGCCTGGGACGCGCTCGCCCCTGTCGTGCCCGCCTTCGGCCGGCCCTCCTTCGTCGCCTGGCAGAGCGGCGCCGCCCCGGGCCGGACCACCGCCGAGCTGGTGACGCCGGGCGGCTACAAGGCGTTCGAGCACCGGTGGGCGATGACGCAGGCGTTCGGCTTCATGGACGCCATCGGCAAGGACCGGGTGCAGCAGCGCACCCAGGAGCTGGCCACGAGGCTCAAAGCGGGCCTGCGGGACATCCCGCACGTCACGCTGACCACTCCCGACTCCCCCGACCTGTCGGCCGGCCTGGTCTGCTGTGCCATCGCGGGCATGAATCCGGAAGAGGCGGTCGGCCGGCTGCACCAGCAGAAGGTCATCGCCAGCACCACCCCCTACGTGCCCTCGCTGCTGCGCTTCGGCACCAGCATCGTCACCACGCCGGAGCAGGTGGACCAGGTGATCGCGGCGGTGAAGGGGCTCGGATGAACTGGGACGAGCCCTATGGACCGCTGATCGGCACGACGGTGCGGCTGCTGACGTGGAACGTCTGGGGCGAGTACGGCCCGCACGCCGAACGCGCCGAGCGGATCGCCGCGCTCGTGCGCGAGCTGGAGCCGGACGTGATCGCGCTGCAGGAGTGGGCCGGCCAGGCCACCGGTCTCGGCCACGACCACGCCGCCACCTCCTCCGGCGAGGTGCCGTGCGCGGTGCTGTCGCGCTGGCCGGTGACCCGGCAGGAGGAACGCTCGCTCCCGGGCGGCGCGATGCCGGGCAGCGCGTTGTTCTGCGAGCTGGCGGGGCCGCGCGGGCCGCTGCAGGTCTTCAGCGTCATCCTCGGCCCGTTCCGGCTGGACGAGTCGGCGCTGCGCCAGGAGCAGGTCCGGGCGCTGAGCGCGTTCGTGGCGGAGACGGCCTCCCGGCGGCATCCGGCAGTGGTGTGCGGCGACTTCAACGCGCCACCGGACAGCGACGAGATCAGGATGCTGACCGGCCGCAGCGCCCCCGCCGTGCCCGGGGTGGTCTTCTACGACAGCTGGGAGGTCGCCGGAGCCGGCGGCCCCGGCCACACCTGGAGCAACGCCAATCCATGGGCCCGCCCCGGCCTCTACCCGGACCGCCGCTTCGACTACGTGCTCAGCGCCTGGCCGCGAGCGGGCGGAGCGGGCCACCCGGTGCGCTGCGAGGTCGTCGGCGACGGCCCCGAGCCGGCCTCCGACCACTACGCGGTCCTGGCCGAGCTGCGTTACTAGAGCCACCCGTGTGTCTGGGCCCGGCGTACGGCCTCGATGCGGCAGTTTGTCAGAGGCGGCAGGCGTAGATGTCGGTGACCAGGATGGCCCTCGCGCCGATGTCCCAGAGCTTGTCCATGACCTGCTGGTGGCCCTTGCGGCGGACCATCGCGCGCACGGCCACCCAGCCCTCGCGGTGCAGCGGCGAGACCGTGGGTCCTTCCATGCCGGGGGTGAGCGCGATGGCCTCCTCGATCCGCTCGGCGCGGATGTCGTAGTCCATCATGACGAAGTCGCGGGCGTGCACGACGCCCTGAACGCGGCGGACGAGCTGATCGACGCCCTGCGCCTGGGGCGCGCTGTGGCGCTTGATGAGCACGGCCTCCGAGCGCATGATCGGCTCGCCGAACACCTCGAGGCCGACGTTGCGCAGGGTCGTGCCGGTCTCCACCACGTCGGCGACCGCGTCGGCGACGCCGAGCCTGATGGCGGTCTCGACGGCGCCGTCGAGCTTGATGACGCGGGCGTCGATGCCCTGATCGGAGAGGTATTTGTCGAGCAGGCCGGCGTAGGAGGTGGCCACGCGCAGCCCCTGCAGGTCCTTGACGGACGTCATCACGCCGGCGTTGGCGGCGAGCCGGAAGGTGGAGCCGCCGAAGCCGAGCGGCATGATCTCCTCGACCGGCGCGCCGGAGTCGATGAGCATGTCCCTGCCGGTGATGCCGACGTCGAGAGTGCCCTCGCCGACGTAGACGGCGATGTCGCGGGGGCGCAGGAAGAACAGCTCGCAGCCGTTGTCCTCGTCGACGACGACGAGCTCCTTGCTGTCCCTGCGAGACCGGTAGCCGGCCTCCTTGAGCATGACCTGGGCGGCCTCACTGAGCGCGCCCTTGTTGGGTACGGCCAGACGTAGCATGTATGTTCCTCGGTGTTCTCAATGTTCGCGGGATCTGAGGGCGGAGGCGGGCGCGGGACGCCCTAGAGATGCTTGTACACCTCGTCCAGCCCGATCCCCCGGGCGATCATGAGCACCTGCACGTGGTAGAGGAGCTGCGAGATCTCCTCGGCGGCCCGGTCGCTCGACTCGTGCTCGGCCGCCATCCAGCTCTCGGCGGCCTCCTCCACGACCTTCTTGCCGATGGCATGGACGCCAGCGTCCAGCGCGGCCACCGTGCCCGAACCCGCGGGCCGGGTCTGCGCCTTCTCGGACAGCTCGGCGAACAGCTCTTCGAAGGTCTTCATGATCTCTCTCGTCGGTCGGCTGACGTGCGAGTCAAGCCTAGTCTGCGCGGACGCGTAACGACGCCGCCCGTCCGCCAGGCGAGACCAGACGGATTCATGCTCCGGTGTTGGTGAAGCGCATACCGGGACGGACGAAAAACGGCGCCGCCCGCCGTACCTGCGAAGAGGTACGGCGGGCGGCGCCGTGAAGACGGCGGTCAGCGCAGGAGGCGCCGGCCGCCGGAGCGATCAGCGCTCGAAGCGCCGGCCACCCGTGCTGCGGCGGGCGCCCGTGGCGCCGCGGTCGTCGGAGCGGAAGCCGCCCCTGGGGCCGCGGTCGTCCGGACGGGAGCCGCCGGAGCGGTAGCCGTCGCGCGGGCGGTCGTCGGAGCGGACGTGGTCGGCCGAGAACGGGCGGCCACGGTCGCCGGACGTGCGGCTCCGGTCGTCGGAACGGAAGCCGCCGCCACGCGGGCCGCGGTCGTCACGGAAACCACCGGTGCCGCGGTCGCCCTCGCGGGAGCGGTCGCCGCTGGGGCGGTCGCCCCCGCTGAAGCCGCCACGGTCGTCGGAGCGGAAGCCGCCACGCTGGCCGCGGTCGTCACGGCGGAACCCGCGGTCGCCGGCGGGGCGGCGGTCACGGTCCTCGCCGGGAGCGGCCGTGAACGGGCGGTCGCCACCGTCGTGACGGCGCGGACGCCGGTCGTCAGCCGACGCGCCCCCGAAAGGGCGCTCACCGCCGTCGTGACGGCGCGGGCGACGCTCGCCACCGTCGAACTCACGGCGCGGCCTGCGGTTGCGACGGTCGGAGCCGCCGTGGCCGCCTTCGCGGCGGGCACGCAGCGGCTTGCGGACGTCGGGCTCCCAGACGGGGACGGACTCGCCACTGGGCGTCCGCGCCCCGGCGAACTCCGCCAGGCGCGGGTGACCGGGGGTGGCCTTCAGCCTGAACGGCTGGATGCCCGCCCGCTTGGTCAGCGCGTCGGTGGAGCGGCGCTCGTTCGGCAGCACCAGGGTGACGACGGTGCCCTTCTCGCCGGCGCGCGCCGTGCGGCCGCCGCGGTGCAGGTAGCTCTTGCTGTCCTGCGGCGGGTCGACGTGCAGCACCAGGCTGATGTTGTCGACGTGGATGCCGCGGGCGGCGACGTCGGTGCAGACGAGCACGTTGACGGAGCCCTCGCGGAACTCGGCCAGGATGCGGGTCCGCTGGTTCTGGCGCTTGCCGCCGTGCAGGCCGCCGGACTTCACGCCGACCCTGGCGAGCTGCTTGCACAGGCGGTCGACGCCGTGCTGGGTGCGGACGAAGATGATCGTACGGCCCTCACGGTTGGCGATCTCAGCCGTGATGTCGAACTTGTCGTCGCGGCTGACCTGCACCACGTGGTGCTCCATCGTGTCGACCGGGGAGGTCGCGGGAGCCACGGAGTGCGTGATCGGGTCCTTGAGGAAGCGCCGCACGAGCTTGTCCACGTCGCCGTCGAGCGTCGCGGAGAACAGCAGCCGCTGCCCGTCGGCCGGGGTCTGCGCGAGCAGCTCGGTGACGACGGGGAAGAAGCCGAGGTCGCACATGTGGTCGGCCTCGTCGATGACGCTGACCTCGACGTCGCCGAGCGAGCACTCACCCTGGCGGATGAGGTCGCCGAGCCGGCCGGGGGTGGCGATGACGACGTCGACGCCGCGGCGCAGCGCCTCGATCTGCTTGCCCATGGACATGCCGCCGACGACGACCTTCATGCGCAGGCCGAGCCCGCGGCCGAGCGGCTCAAGGGCGTCGTGCACCTGGAGAGCCAGCTCGCGGGTGGGGACGAGGATCATCGCGCGGGGGCGGCCGGGAGCCGGCCTCACGCCCGCGAGCCGCGCCATGGTGGGCAGGCCGAAGGCGAGGGTCTTGCCTGAGCCGGTCTGGCCGCGTCCGAGGACGTCGGCGCCGGCGAGCACGTCGGGAATCGTCGCGCTCTGGATGGGGAACGGGCTGTCGATGCCCTGCTTGGCCAGCCCGGTGACGAGCGGCTTGGGCAGGCCGAGCAGCTCGAACTCGGACGGGCCCTGCACGGGGGTCGTTTCGGGCAGGACAGCGTCAAGCATGGTCACGAAATTCGTGCCTTTCAGTCGAAGTGGCACGTCACTTCTGCGAAAGGACGAGCCAGGATCGTACGGCGACTTTGCCGTACACATTGCAGTGCGCCCGCCACGGGGGCGGTGCGAAGGGGAGGCGCACCTGGGGCGCCGGCCGCAGGCGGCGCGGGACGCGCGATGAGGCGTCAGGTGTCCTCAGGTGCCAACACAGGGCGGATCAAGACTATTCCCCGTGCGGAGTCTCGAAATTTTCGAATCTCCCGGCACACTGAAGCGGCTGACGCCGGGCGCCAGCCGTACAGTCTGAAAAGATCAGACGTTGAAGCCTAGCATACGAAGCTGCTCACGCCCCTCATCGGTGATCTTGTCCGGGCCCCACGGGGGCAGCCAGACCCAGTTGATCTTCACATCGGAGACCATACCGTCGAGCGCGGAGTGCGCCTGGTCCTCGATGACATCGGTCAGCGGGCAGGCGGCGCTCGTCAGCGTCATGTCGATGGTGGCGACGGGCTTGCCCCCGTCGGCGGGGTCCAGGTTGAGGCCGTAGATGAGCCCCAGGTCAACGACGTTGATGCCGAGCTCGGGGTCCACGACGTCCTTGAGCGCCTCCATCACCTCCTCGACGGTGGCGTCACCGTCGAAGTCGATCGGGGTCTCGACCGGCTTGCTCATCGCGCAGCACTCCTCACAACAGCGTCCTTGTAGGCCATCCACGAAAGCAACGCACATTTAACACGCGCCGGGAACTTGGCCACCCCGGCGAACGCGACCGCGTCGCCGAGCACGTCCTCGTCGGCCTCCACCTTTCCCCTGCCCTGCATCAGGCGGGTGAACTCGTCGACCACGGACAGCGACTCCTCGACCGTCGAGCCGGTGGTCAGCTCGTGCAGCACGGAGGCCGCGGCCTGGCTGATCGAGCAGCCCTGGCCGTCGTAGGAGACATCCTCGATCTTGCCCGCGTCGCCCATCTTGACGCGCAGGGTGATCTCGTCGCCGCAGGTCGGGTTCACGTGGTGAACCTCGGCGTCGTACGGCTCGCGCAGCCCCCGCCCCTGCGGGTGCTTGTAGTGCTCCAGGATCAGTTCCTGGTACATCGACTCGCCGATCATGGCTATGCGAACACCTTCTGAACGTGGTGGAGGCCGCGCACCAAGGCGTCGATCTCAGCCGTGGTGTTGTACAGATAGAACGACGCCCGCGTGGTCGCCGGTATTCCGAACCGTAGATGGAGCGGGCGCGCGCAGTGGTGCCCGACGCGCACGGCGACGCCGAACTGGTCGTCGAGGATCTGGCCGACGTCGTGCGGATGGATGCCCTCCAGCGTGAACGACAGCGTGCCGCCCCGCTGGTCGAGCGAGTCGGGGCCGATCAGGCGCAGCGTGGGCACCTCGCGCAGCGCGTCGAGGGCGTAGGCCGTCAGCTCACGCTCGTGCGCCTCCACCGCGTCCATGCCGATCCCGGTCAGATAGTCGACCGCGGCGCCGAGGCCGATGGCCTCGACGATGGGCGGCGTGCCCGCCTCGAACTTGTGGGGCACCGGCGCGTAGGTCGAGTGGTCCATCCAGACCGCCTCGATCATCTCGCCACCACCCATGAACGGGGGCATCGCCTCCAGCAGCTCGCCGCGCCCCCACAGCACGCCGATGCCCGAGGGGCCGACCATCTTGTGGCCGGTGAAGGCCACGAAGTCGACGCCCAGCTCGGCGACGTTGACGGGGTGGTGCGGGACCGACTGGGAGGCGTCGAGCATCACCAGCGCGCCCACCTCGCGGGCCCGCTTCAGCACCTCGGCGACCGGGTTGACGGTGCCGAGCACGTTCGACTGATGGGCGATCGAAATGATCTTCGTTCGCTCGGTGACCAGCTCGGAGATGCCGGTCAGATCCAGCCGGCCGTCGTCGGTGACGCCGAACCACTTCAGCGTCGCGCCGGTGCGCTGCACGAGCAGCTGCCACGGCACGATGTTGGAGTGGTGCTCCATCTCCGAGATGACGATCTCGTCACCGGGGCCCAGCGTGAAGCGCGGGTCGGTGTTGACCGGGTTGCCGAAGGAGTAGGCGACCAGGTTGAGGGCCTCGGAGGCGTTCTTGGTGAAGACCACCTCGTCGCGCGACGGGGCGCCGACGAACGCGGCGACCTTGTCGCGGGCGCTTTCGAACGCCTCGGTGGACTCCGAGCCCAGCACGTGCATGGCGCGTCCGACGTTGCTGTAGTGCATCGCCAGGTGCTCGCGCATGGTCTCGATGACCTGTGTGGGCTTCTGTGAGGAGTTGCCCGAGTCGAGATAGACGAGCGGACGCCCGCCGGGCAGCTCGCGGGAGAGAACCGGGAAGTCCTTCCTGATCCTCTCCACGTCCAAGCTGTTGGAAGTCATGCAGATGCCTTCGTGTACTGCTCGTAGCCCTCGGCCTCGAGCTTGTCGGCCAGCTCCGGCCCGCCCTCCTCGACGACCCTGCCGGCGGAGAAGACGTGCACGAAGTCGGGCTTCACGTAGCGCAGGATGCGGGTGTAGTGGGTGATCAGCAGCACGCCCGTGTCGCCGGAGGCGCGGAAGCGGTTGACGCCCTCCGACACCACGCGCAGCGCGTCGACGTCGAGACCGGAGTCGGTCTCGTCGAGCACCGCGATCTTCGGCTTGAGCAGCTCGAGCTGGAGGATCTCGTGGCGCTTCTTCTCGCCGCCGGAGAAGCCCTCGTTCAGGTTGCGCTGGGCGAAGGCCGCGTCGATGGCCAGGGCGTCCATGCCGGCCTTGAGGTCCTTGGCGAACTGGCGCAGCTTGGGCGCCTCGCCCTGGACGGCGGTGACGGCCGAGCGCAGGAAGTTGGACACCGAGACGCCGGGCACCTCGACCGGATACTGCATGGCGAGGAACAGGCCCGCGCGGGCGCGCTCGTCGACCGTCAGCTCCAGCAGGTCGACGCCGTCGAGCGTCACCTGGCCGCTGGTGATCGTGTACTTGGGGTGGCCCGCGATGGCGTAGGCGAGGGTGGACTTGCCGGAGCCGTTGGGGCCCATGATGGCGTGGGTCTCGCCCGACTTCACGGTCAGGTTGACGCCGTTCAGGATCTGCTTGTCCCCGACGGCGACCTGGAGGTCACGGATCTCAAGGGTGGACATGTGTTTTATGACTCCTTCGAGAGCGAGACGAGTACGTCATCGCCGTCGATCTTGACTGTGTAGACGTTCACGGGCTGGGTCGCGGGCGGGCCGGTGGGCTTGCCGGAGCGGATGTCGAAGCACGAGCCGTGCAGCCAGCACTCCAGCGTGCCGTTGTAGACCTCGCCCTCGCTGAGCTTCACCTCGGCGTGTGAGCAGACGTCGTGCAGGGCGAAGACCTCCTCGCCCTTGCGCACCAGCGCCACGGGGGTCTCGCCCACCTCGACGCCGATCACCCCCTGGTCGGGGATGTCGCTCACCTTGCACACCTTCTCGTAACTCATCGTGCGAGCTCCGCCTCCACCGCGCTCATCACGCGGTCACGGATCTCCTCGATCTGGATCTTCTCGATGAGCTGGCCGAGGAAGCCCCGGATGACCAGGCGGCGAGCCTCGTCGAAGGGGATGCCACGGGCCTGGAGGTAGAAGATGTGCTCGTCGTCGAGCCGGCCCGACGTCGAGGCGTGACCCGCGCCGGCGACCTCGCCGGTGAGGATCTCCAGATTGGGGACCGAGTCGGCGCGGGCGCCGTCGGTGAGGATCAGGTTGCGGTTGAGCTCGTAGGTGTCGGTGCCCTCGGCCTCGACCCTGATGATCACGTCGCCGATCCAGACGGCGTGCGCCTGCTCGCCCTGCAGCGCGCCGCGGTAGTCGACGTTGCTCTTGCAGTTGGGCTGGGAGTGGTCCACCAGCAGGCGGTGCTCCAGGTGCTGGCCCGCGTCCACGAAGTAGACGCCGGCCAGGTCGGCGTCGCCGCCAGGGCCGGTGTAGGAGACGCTGGGCGACAGCCGTACGAGATCGCCGCCCAGGGTCACCACGAAGCCGCGGAAGGAGGCGTCCTTGGCGAGCTGGGCGTGGTGGTGGGAGACGTGCACGGCGTCGTCGTCCCAGTCCTGCAGGCTGACGACCCGGAGCGTGGCTCCGTCGCCGACGACGAACTCGACGTTGTCGGCGTAGACGGCGCTGCCCTTGTGGTCCAGCACCACCAGAGCCTCGGCCATCGGCTCCACCTTGACCAGGATGTGGCCGTAGGCGGCGCCGTCACCCGAGCCGGTGAGGGTGAGCACGGTCGGCTTGGACGTGACGGCCTCGCGCGGCACCGTGATGACGGTCGCCTTCTCGAAGCTGTTGTACGCCTGGGCGCTGACCCGGTCGGCGGGCACGTAGGCCTTGCCCAGGCGCGGGTCGTCGCGGCCGACCGTCTCCACGGTCACCTCGGGCGCCGCGTCCACGTCGACCACGACGTGGCCCTCGGGCGCGGCCTTGCCGGTGTGCAGGCCCTTCAGGCGCGACAGCGGCGTGAAGCGCCACGCCTCTTCGCGCCCTGTCGGGACCTCGAAGTCGTCCAGGTCGTAGGACGCCCGCTCGTGCAGGGTCGACAGGGGCTTCTCGTTCAGGCCCATCAGCCGACGGCTCCTTCCATCTGCAGCTCGATCAGCCGGTTGAGCTCGAGCGCGTACTCCATGGGCAGCTCACGCGCGATCGGCTCCACGAAGCCGCGCACGATCATCGCCATCGCCTCGTCCTCGCCGAGCCCGCGGCTCATGAGGTAGAACAGCTGGTCCTCGCTCACCTTGGAGACCGTGGCCTCGTGCCCCATCGAGACGTCGTCCTCGCGGACGTCGACGTAGGGGTAGGTGTCGGAGCGGCTGATCTGGTCGACCAGCAGCGCGTCGCACTTGACCGTGCTGGCGCTGCCGTGGGCGCCCTCCTCGATCTGCACCAGACCGCGGTAGGAGGTGCGGCCGCCGCCGCGCGCCACCGACTTGGAGATGACGCTGGAGCTGGTGTTGGGCGCCAGGTGCACCATCTTGGAGCCGGCGTCCTGGTGCTGGCCCTCGCCGGCGAACGCGACGCTCAGCGTCTCGCCCTTGGCGTGCTCGCCCATCAGGTAGACGGCCGGGTACTTCATGGTGACCTTGGAGCCGATGTTGCCGTCGATCCACTCCATGGTCGCGCCCTCGTAGGCGACGGCGCGCTTGGTGACCAGGTTGTAGACGTTGTTGGACCAGTTCTGGATGGTCGTGTAACGGCAGCGGGCGTTCTTCTTCACGATGATCTCGACGACCGCCGAGTGCAGCGAGTCGGACGAGTAGATGGGCGCGGTGCAGCCCTCGACGTAGTGGACGTAGCTGTTCTCGTCCACGATGATCAGGGTCCGCTCGAACTGGCCCATGTTCTCGGTGTTGATCCGGAAGTAGGCCTGCAGCGGGATCTCGACCTCGACGTTCGGGGGCACGTAGATGAACGAGCCGCCGGACCACACGGAGGTGTTGAGCGCGGCGAACTTGTTGTCGCCGACCGGGATGACGGAGCCGAAGTACTCCTTGAAGAGCTCCTCGTGCTCCTTCAGGCCCGTGTCGGTGTCGACGAAGATGACGCCCTTCTCCTCGAGGTCCTCACGGATCTTGTGATAGACGACCTCGGACTCGTACTGGGCGGCGACGCCGGCGATGAGGCGCTGCTTCTCCGCCTCGGGGATGCCGAGCTTGTCGTAGGTGTTCTTGATGTCGGCGGGCAGCTCGTCCCAGGAAGCGGCCTGCTTCTCGGTGGAGCGCACGAAGTACTTGATGTTGTCGAAGTCGATGCCCGTGAGGTCGGAGCCCCAGGTCGGCAGCGGCTTCTTGTGGAACAGGCGGAGGCCCTTCAGGCGAAGGTCGAGCATCCACTCCGGCTCGTTCTTCAGCGCGGAGATGTTGCGGACGACCTCCTCGGACAGGCCACGCTTGGCCGTCGCCCCGGCGACATCCGAGTCGGACCAGCCGAACTTGTAATTCCCGAGGCCTTCCAGCTCCGGGCGGTCGGTGACAGTCACCTTCCGGTCTCCTTGCTCTTGTCTCTATGTGCGGTATCACCCAGCGATTGCGGGCTCACATGCGTGGTGCAGACCCCGTCGCCGTGCGCGATCGTGGCCAGGCGCTGCACCGGCGTGCCGAGCAGCTGCGCGAACGCCTCCGTCTCGGCCTCACACAGCTGCGGGAACTCCGCCGCCGCGTGCGCCACCGGGCAGTGATGCTGGCAGAGCTGGTCGCCGCCCGACTTGGCCTTGCTGGCCGAGGCGGCGTAGCCCTCTGCCGACAGCGCCTGCGCCAGCACCTGCACGCGCTGGTCAGCCGGCACCGTCCGCATGACCGGCTCCAGCCGCGTCAGCAGGCTCGAGACCTGCGAGCGGGCGAAGTCGGCCACTGCTTCCTCGCCCATGCGCTCGGCCAGGAAGCGCAGCGCGCTGCCGGCCAGGTCGTCATAGGCGTGCTCGAAAGCACTGCGCCCCGCGTCGGTGATGGCGAACAGCTTGGCCGGTCGCCCGCGCCCGCGCTGACCGCGCGGACGCACCGTACGAGGCTCTATCATCCCATCTGCCAGCAGCGCGTCGAGGTGACGGCGGACGGCGGCGGGCGTGAGCCCGAGCCGCTCGCCCAGCGCCGCGGCGGCGATGGGTCCGTGCTCCAGAATGAGCCGGGCCACGCGCGCGCGAGTGCTGCGCTCGCTACCTGGCTCGATCGTGAGCACTGGCTTCACTGGTCGCTCACCACTCCTCGGTCGCTTCGCGTGGGACCTGCCTTGCGGCGCCACCCTCTTCGCGCACCGCGTCGGGCTCGCTCCTTGTTTTCACAACATCAGTGTGCCGTAATTCCTTCCCCGTTCTCAAACGGATCGGCACAGTCGTGGAATGCAATTTCTCACGCAGGGTAGCCTTACCTAACTTTTCCGCTGCCGCCCCAGGACCACGAAGGTCAGCGTCGAACAGACGATGAGGGCGAGCATCAGAGCGGCCATCGGCAGCGCCGATCCCGACCCCACGATGCCGACCAGCGGGGCCGAGACCGCGCCCAGCGCGAACTGCAGCACGCCGAGCAACGCCGAGGCCGATCCGGCGATCTGCTGGGGCTGCCCGGCCAGCGCCAGCGCGCCGGTGCCCGGCATGACCAGGCCCTGGCCGCACATGATGACGAACAGGCCGGCCACGATCCCGGCCAGGCCCAGCCCGGTCGCGGCGGCGGCCAGCAGCAGCGCGCCGCCCGCCAGCGCGACGAACAGCCCGGCCACGACCAGCCGCGCCGGGTCGACGCGGCCCGAGAGCCGCCCGCCGACCTGGGCCATCACGGTCAGGCCGAGGGCGTTGAGTCCGAAGATGAGCGAATACTGCTGCGGTGTGGCCTCGTACACCTCTTGCAGGACGAACGGCGAGCCGGAGATGTAGGCGAACATGGCGGCGAAGGCGAGGCCGGCGGTCAGCGCGTACCCCATGAAGGAGCGGTCGCCCAGCAGGTGCCAGAACGTGCGCAAGGTGTGCCGCAGGCCGCCGCCCTCCCGCTCGCCGGCGGGCAGGGTCTCGCGCACACCGGGGATCACGGCCAGCAGCAGCACCAGGCCGGCGAGGCTGAGCGCGACGAACACGCCGCGCCAGGAGGTGAACGCCAGCAGCTGGGCGCCGGCGATCGGGGCCAGGATCGGCGCCAGCCCGCTGACCAGCATGAGGGTGGCGAAGATGCGCGCGATGGCGGCGCCGTCGTACAGGTCGCGGACCACGGCGCGGACGATGACCAGCGCCGCGCCGCCCAGAATGCCCTGCAGCAGGCGGAGCACGATGAGCGCGGGCACGGACGGCGCGAACGCGCAGAGGAGGGAGGCGACGGTGAATCCCGCCACGCCCACGATGAGCGGCATCCGCCTGCCGCGCACGTCGCTCACCGGCCCGGCGACCACCTGGCCGACGGAGACGCCGATGAGGCAGGCGGTGAGGGTGAGCTGGACCTGGGCGGGGGCGCTGAGCATCTCGCCGCTGATGGCGGGCAGCGCCGGTAGGTACATGTCGATGGACAGGGGCCCGATCGCCGACAGCGCTCCGAGGATGAGGAGCAGGAGTCCGCGGCGCTCCCCGGCCTCCTTGACGACGGGTTGCGTGGCTTCTGCCACGGACATGCGTGTACCCCTCTCCTCACAGGCGTGTGACCCATGAGGGCCGAGGGAACCAACCGGCATACGGTCCTACTAATTCCCATTTATCGGATATTGCCGGGCCCTCTGTGGCCTGCGGCCCGGACCGGCACCGCAAGTCCCTAGACTCATGGCCATGGACGTGCCAGCGGTCGAGCCCGCGGTAGAGGTCGTCGACCTGGTCAAGCGCTACGGAGTCGCCACCGCGGTCGACGGCCTTACGCTGCGCGCCCGGCGCGGCGAGGTCACGGCCGTCCTCGGCCCCAACGGCGCGGGCAAGACGTCCACGGTGGAGGTCTGCGAGGGGTTCCGCAAGGCCGACGGCGGGACGGTGCGGGTGCTGGGGCTGCGCCCCGACACGCCCGCGCTGCGTGCCCGGGTCGGCGTCATGCTCCAGAGCGGCGGCGTGCCGCCCGCCATGCGCTGCGGTGAGTGGCTGCGCCTGGTCTCCCGCTTCTACGCCCACCCGCTGGACGCGGGCGCCCTCCTGGCGCGGCTCGGCCTGTCCGATCACGTACGGACCCCGTTCCGCAGGTTGTCGGGAGGGCAGCAGCAGCGGCTCTCGCTGGCCGCGGCCGTCGTCGGGAGGCCGGAGCTGGTCTTCCTCGACGAGCCGACCGCCGGGCTGGACCCGCAGGCCAGGCACGCCTGCTGGGAGCTCGTGGGCGAGCTGCGGAGCGCCGGCGTCTCGGTGGTGCTGACCACGCACCACATGGACGAGGCCGAGCGCCTGGCCGACCATGTGGTGATCATCGATCACGGCCGGGTGGTCGCCGAGGGCAGCCCCGCCCGGCTGACCGGGGCCGAGCGCCAGCTGCGTTTCCGCGCCCGGCCGGGGCTGGCGCTGGAAGAGCTGCTCAACGCGCTGCCCGACGGCAGCGCCGCCAAGGAGTCACCCACCGGCCACTACATCATCGAGGGCCAGGTGGGGCCGGAGCTGCTGGCCACCGTGACGGCCTGGTGCGCGGCCGAGGGCGTCACGGCCGACGACCTGCGCATCGAGCGGCGCACGCTGGAAGACGTCTTCCTGGAGCTGACCGGCAGGGAGCTGCGATGACCGCCTCACTCGACCTCACCCCCGCTCCCGGCGCGGCGCCGCTGCCGCGGATGGTGCTGGCGCAGGCGGGCGCCGAGGTCCGCGCCATCCTGCGCAACGGCGAGCAGCTCCTGCTCACGCTGATCATCCCGGTGCTGCTGCTGGCCGGCTTCTCGGTGGCGCCGCTGATCGACGTCGGCGGCGGCAGCCGGGTCGGCTTCCTGGCGCCCGGCGTGCTGGCGCTGGCCGTCATGTCGACCGCCTTCACCGGCCAGGCCATCGCCACCGGCTTCGAGCGGCGCTACGGCGTGCTCAAGCGGCTCGGCGCGACCCCGCTGTCCCGGACGGGGCTCATGCTGGCCAAGACCGCCGCGGTCGTCGCGGTGGAGGCCGTCCAGGTCGTGGTGATCGTCCTGGTCGCGCTGGCGCTCGGCTGGCGGCCGCAGGGCTCGCCGGCCGCCGCGCTGCTGCTCATCCTGCTCGGCACGGCCGCCTTCAGCGGGCTGGGCCTGCTGATGGCCGGACTGCTGCGGGCCGAGGCGACGCTGGCCGCGGCCAACCTCGTCTACCTGCTGCTGCTGGCGGCAGGCGGGGTGGTCTTCCCGCTGTCGAAGTTCCCCGGCTCGGTGCGGCCGGTGCTGGAGCTGCTGCCCATCTCGGCGCTGACCGGCGGCCTGCGCGCGGTGCTCACCGGCGGCGCCGCGCTGCCCCTGGGCGCGGTCTTGGTGCTGGCCGTCTGGGCGGTCGTGTCACTGGGGCTGGCCGCCCGCACCTTCCGGTGGGAGTAGGCCGTAGCGGCGCCTGCTGAGCGCCGCCACCACGGTCAGCGGGACGGCGACGGCCGCCGCCAGGCCGAACAGCAGCGGATACGACCCGTGCTCGGCCAGCGGGCCCGCGGCCCACGACGAGGCGGCGCTGCCCACGAAGAGCGAGGCGGCGAAGAAGGCCACCGCCGTCCCCCTGGCCTGCGGCGCGACCGAGGTGGCCCAGGTCTGCAGTGAGGAGTGCATGAACGACCAGCCGCCGGCCAGCAGCAGTGCGGCGAGCGTCACCGTGGTCAGGCTCACTCCGGCGGCGACGATCGCGTAGCCGGCGCACATCTGCGTCCCCCCGGCGGCGATCAGCAGCCACACCGGCAGTCGCCGCGACAGCCGCATGACCAGCCGGGAGAACAGCCACACGCCGATCCCGTAGATGGCGGTGGCGAGGCCGGCCACGGCGGTGGAGACGCCGTGGTGCTGCAGCGCGGTGGCCAGGAAGGCCATCGTGCCGAGCAGGACCGCGCCTTCCACGAAGGCCAGCGCGAACACCAGCAGCGCCCACGGCCTGCGCAGCACCGTGCCGACGTGGCTGCCCAGCCCGCCGATCCGGGCACGCGGCGGCTCCGGCAGCGCGCGCAGGCCCAGCGCGCACACCAGCGCGCAGAGCGCGGGCACGATGAAGACCACCCGCCAGCCCGCCAGGTCGCCGAGCACCCCACCGGCGCCGGTGGCCACGGCGATGCCCAGCGCCATCACGCCCATCAGGTCGGACAGGGCGCGCTGGCGCACCGAGACCTCGACCGTGTCGCCCAGGTAGGTGAGCGAGGTGGGGATCACCGCGCCGAAGCAGGCGCCCGCCACGATCCTGGACGCGATCAGCGTGCCGAGCTCCGGCATCAGGGCCGAGGCCAGGCCGGTCAGCGCGGCGCCCAGCAGGGCCGCCCGCATCACCCGCACCCGCCCGAACCTGTCCGACAGCACACCCCACATCGGCTGCGACAGCCCGTAGGCGAGGAAGTAGCCGCTGGCCACGGCGACCGCGGTGGCCAGGGACACGCGCAGGTCCACCGCGATGAGCACGAGCATCGGGGTCACGGCGAAGCGGTCGAAGCTGCTGACGAAACAGGCTGCGGACAGGGCCAGCGGCGGCCGGGCGAGGGTGACTGGCGGCACGGTGGGGGTCATGGATCCAATACCGGATTTATGGGGTTATCTGATCAGTAGTATCACCCCCGACACAGGAAGGCGGAGGGGGTCGGTAGGCTCCGATGGAGCGCTGACCTGAGGAGTTCTGTGACCGCCTTCGCCCTTGACGACCCGTTGGACCGCGGGTCCGGCCTGCCCAGGCCGGGTGGCCTGATGCGCGCGGCGGCGGGCTCGATCCCGCCCTCGGGGCTGGTCCTGCTGGCGATCGTCTCCGTGCAGCTCGGCGCGGGCTTCGCCAAGGAGCTGTTCGCGGCGCTGCCGCCGAGCGCGGTGGTGTTCCTGCGCATCGCGATGGGCGCCATCGTCATGGGGGCGGTCGCCCGCCCCAGGCTGAGGGGGCTGTCGCGGCGGGACTGGGCGGTCGCGCTCGGATTCGGCGTGACGCTCGCCCTGATGAACCTGACCTTCTACGAGGCGCTGGCGCGGCTGCCGCTGGGCATCGCGGTGGCCATCGAGTTCCTGGGCCCGCTCGGGGTGGCCGTGGCGGCCTCGCGACGCCGGCTGGACCTGCTCTGGATCGGGCTCGCCGGCGCGGGCGTGCTGCTGCTCGCGCCGTGGGGGCAGTCCGCGGCGGTGAGCTGGATCGGCATCGGCTTCGCGTTGCTGGCGGGAGCCTGCTGGGCGGCCTACATCGTGCTGTCGGCGGCGGCGGGCAGCCGCTTCCCCGGCACCACCGGGCTGTCGTTCGCGATGATCGTGTCGGTCGTGGTGATCGCGCCGGTGGGCGTCACGACCGGTGGCGCCGACCTGCTGCAGCCCGAGTTGCTGCTGATCGGCCTCGGGGTGGGGCTGCTGTCCTCGGTGATCCCCTACTCGCTGGAGCTGCAGGCGCTGCGCCGGATGCCCAAGCACGTGTTCGGCATCCTGATGAGCGTGGAGCCGGCGGTGGCCGCGCTGATCGGCGTGGTGGTGCTGAACGAACTGCTGCACCTGCAGCAGTGGGCGGCCATCGGCTGCATCGTGGCCGCCAGCCTCGGCTCCACCAGGGCGGGCAGGCTCTAGGAGTTGCTGGCCCAGATGCCCCTGACGTGCTGGATGTGCTCGCCCATGATGAGCCGCACGGCGGCGTCGTCGCCGCCCTTGAGCGCGTCCAGCAGTGCCAGGTGCTCTCTGGCCGAGTCGGCGAGCATGCCGCGCTCCGACAGCTGCGACAGGCCGTAGAGCCGCGCCCTGGTGCGCAGGTCCCTGACGACCTCCACCAGGTGGGCGTTGCCTGACAGGCTGAGCAGCTCCAGGTGGAAGCGCAGGTCGGCGTCGACGTAGGCGAGCAGGTCCCCACCCTCCGCGGCGGCGACGATCTCCTCGGCGATGGGCCTGAGCCGCTCGAACTCGGCCGCGCGACCGGCGTCGGCCAGACGGGCCACGGTGGGCACCTCGATGAGCCTGCGGATCTCGGTGAGCTCGTCCAGGTCGCGCTCGGACAGCTCGGTCACCCGGAAGCCCTTGTTGCGCACGGCCTCGACCAGGCCCTCCTTGGCCAGGTCGAGCATGGCCTCGCGGACCGGCGTGGCCGAGACGCCGAACTGCGCGGCCAGCACGGGCGCCGAATACACCACCCCCGGACGCATCTCACCGGTGATCAGCGCGGCCCTGAGCGCGTGCGCGACCTGCTCGCGCAGGCTCTGCCGCTCCCCCACCATCGGCAGGTCGAGCCGGTATTCGGCAGCCATCCGCCCATCCCTTCCCTACGTCGTGTGGGACCACGCCTCGTAAGCGGCGGCCGCGACCACCAAGTCCTCCCACGCCATGCCGGTTCCCTTGAAGACGCGGGGCCCGGCGCCGACCGTCACCCTGCCCGCGACCAGCTCCGCGAGGTTGCCGGCCAGATGGTGAGTGGTGATCGTACCGTGGCGGATGGGCAGGATGACGTCCCCTGCCTCGGCCAGTGCGGCCGAGCGCGCCTCCACGACCAGCGTGGCCCGCGCGACGAGGTCGCCGTCGAGCTCGCGGGCATCGGGCTCGTGCGATCCGACCGCGACCACGGTGGCGCCGTCGCGGGCGAGCCTACCGGGGAAGAGCGGCTGACGGGCGGTCGTACAGCAGGCGATGAGATCGGCCCGCGCCACCGCCTCGGCGACGGCGTCACCGCCGTCCGCCGGTGCGGGCGGCTCGCCGTACAGGGCCCGGGCGCGCAGGCCGCGCTCGCGGCAGCGGGCGGCGAGTGCCTCGGCGCGCCCGCGGTCGCGGCCGACGACCGTGACGCCGTCCACCGGCCGGACCTCGCACAGCGCGGCGACGTGCCCCCACGCCTGCGGGCCCGACCCGAACACCACCAGCTCGCGGGCGTCCGGCTCGGCCAGGTGGCGCACGGCGAGCGCGGAGACGGCGGGGGTGCGCAGGCTGGTGAGCGCGATGCCGTCCATGGTGGCGAGCGGGGTGAGGGTGTCGCCGTCCAACAGCAGGTAGGTGCCCTGGATGCGGGGCAGCCCGCGCCCGGGGTTGGCGGGCGCGACGGTGGCGGCCTTCACCCCCGCGTACCGTCCCGCCGCGGCCGGCATCAGCAGGAGCTGCCCGGCGGGCAGCTCGACCACGGGCCGCTGCGGCGTCCGCTCGGGATCGAGCCCGGCCAGCAGCGCGTCCTCGAGCATCTGTACGGCGTCCGCCACGGGCACGAGGCGTTCGACCGTGGCGGCGTCGAGGTGGGGCAGTGGGCTCATCATCTGATCATCGCAGGGTGAACCCGGTGCCGATGGGGTCGTCCGGGTCCAGCTCGAAGGCGTGCCTGCCGGTGAGGTAGGCCATGCCCTCGATCTCCGGGACGACGCCCTGCCCCACCACGCTGGCGACGCGGGCGCGGAACTCGGTGCCGACGATGCTCTCGTGAACCAGCGTGCCGCGCAGCCCGTCGTCGTGCAGCAGGGCGAGCCTGGCCGCGGTGCCGGAGCCGCATGGCGAGCGGTCCACCTCGCCGTCGGCGAACACCGTGACGTTGCGCTGGCGGATGTGGTCGGACCCGCCGCCCAGCTCGTCGTAGAAGATCACGCCGTAGACGCCGGACAGCCGGTCGTCGGTGGGGTGCCGGGAGGCGGGGTGGCCCGTCAGGGCGGCCTTGATGCGGCGGCCGTGCGCGATGAGCTCGGTGAGGTGCTCCGGCTCCACCGCCAGGCCGAGCGCCTTGGCGGGCACGCAGGCGTAGATGGCTCCGCCGTAGGAGACGTCGACCTCCACCCCGGCGGCGGGGACGCCGCGCGCGAGGACGTACGAGGGGACGTTGACGAAGGTCACAGCCGTGATGCGGCCGCCCTCGCTGCGGACGCGGGCGGTTACGCGCCCGGACGGCACGTCGACGACCACGTCCGTCTCGCCGTCGGGGTCGGCCTTGACCAGGCCCTCCCGCACGGCGTGCACGCCGAGCGCGATCGTGCCGTGGCCGCACGCGGTGGAGTAGCCGTCCTTGTGCCAGAACAGCACGCCGAGGTGCGCGCCGGGATCGTCGGGCGGGACGAGGAAACAGCCGTACATGTCGGCGTGGCCACGCGGCTCGTGGCACAGCAGCCGCCGTACGTGGTCGGCCCGGCCGGCGTTGGCGCGGCGTTCCAGCACGGTGGCGCCGGGGATGTCCGGTACGCCGCCGGTCACGACGCGGAACGGCTCACCGGCGGTGTGGTAGTCGACGGTGGTGACGGTCACAGCTCGAACCCCTCGGGGAACGGGTCGCGGGGGTCCAGGAAGTACTGGGCGGTGCCGGTGATCCAGGCGCGGCCGGTGATCGAGGGCACCACCGCCGGCCTGCCTCCCACCGCCGTCTCCTCCAGGAGCCTGCCGACGAACCGGGTGCCGATGAAGGACTCGTTGACGAAGTCGCGGCCCAGGGGCAGCTCGCCCCTGGCGTGGAGCTGGGCCATCCGGGCGCTGGTGCCGGTGCCGCAGGGCGAGCGGTCGAACCAGCCCGGGTGGATGGCCATCGCGTGGCGCGAGTGGTGGGCGTCGGAGCCCGGGGCGGCGAAGTAGACGTGGTGGCAGCCGCGGATGCGGTCGTCCTCGGGGTGCACGGGCTCGTCGGCGGCGTTGATCGCCGCCATGGTGGCCAGTCCGGCGGCGAGGATCTCGTTCTTGGCCTTGCGGTCGAACGGCAGCCCGTAGGAGTCGAGGTCCACGACGGCGTAGAAGTTGCCGCCGTAGGCCAGGTCGTAGCGGATCCGCCCGTGGCCGGGCACGGTGACGGAGGCGTCCAGCCTGTCGGCGTAGGAGGGCACGTTGCGCAGGGTCACCGACATGGCCATGCCGTCCTGCACGGCCACGTCCACCACGACCAGCCCGGCGGGCACCTCCAGCCGCACGGTGGTGACCGGCTCGACCACCTCCACCATGCCGGTCTCGACCAGCACGGTCGCCACGCCGATCGTGCCGTGGCCGCACATCGGCAGCAGCCCCGACACCTCGATGAACAGCACGCCCCAGTCGGCGTCAGGCCGGGTGGGCGGCTGGAGGATGGCGCCGCTCATGGCGGCGTGGCCGCGCGGCTCGTTCATCAGCAGCTTGCGGATGTGGTCGAGGTGGTCGCGGAAGTGGACGCGCCGCTCGGCCATGCTCGCGCCGGGGATCACGCCCACGCCGCCGGTGATGACGCGCGTGGGCATGCCCTCGGTGTGGGAGTCGACGGCGTGGAAGACCCGGTTCGTCCTCATCGCAGCCCTTCCGCGAGCGCCTTCTCGGTGGCGGACCTGACCACCGCCGCCTGCTCTCCGGTCAGCGGCTGCCGCGGCTGCCGGCACGGCCCGCCGTGGCGGCCCGCGAGGTCCATGGACAGCTTGATGGCCTGGACGAACTCCGTCTTGGAGTCCCAGCGCAGCAGCGGGTGGAGCTTCCTGTACAGAGGCAGCGCGGTGTCGAGGTCCCCGGCGAGCGCGGCCCGGTAGAGGGCGACGCTGGAGGCGGGCAGCGCGTTCGGGTAGCCGGCGATCCAGCCCACGGCCCCGGCCAGCGCCAGCTCCAGCAGCACGTCGTCGGAGCCGATCAGCAGGTCGAGTCCGGGGGCCAGCTCGGCGATCTCGTAGGCGCGGCGGGGGTCGCCGGTGAACTCCTTGACCGCCACGATCAGGCCCTCCTCATGCAGCCTGGCCAGCAGCGCCGGGGTGAGGTCGACCTTGGTGTCGTAGGGGTTGTTGTAGGCGACCACCGGGATGCCGGCCTCAGCGACCTCGCGGTAGTGCCCGAGCACGGCGCGCTCGTCGGCCCGGTAGGCGTTCGGCGGCAGCAGCAGCACCGAGCCGCAGCCGGCCTCGGCCGCCTGCTCGGCCCAGCGCCGCGACTCGGCCGCGCCGTACGCTCCGGCACCCGCCATCACCCTCTCCCCGCCCACGGCCTCGACGGCGGTCCGGATCACCCTGGCCCGCTCGTCCGCGGTGAGCGTCTGGTATTCGCCCAGCGAGCCGTTGGGCACCACGCCGTCGCAGCCGTTCGTCACCAGCCAGCGGCAGTGGTCAGCGTAGCCGTCGTAGTCGACGGTCAGGTCCTCGCGCAGGGGCAGCGCGGTGGCGACCATGACGCCGCGCCAGGGCTTGCTGCGATCGGTCATGAGGGGTCCTCCTGGGTGTCGGTGATGTCCGGGGCGGTACGGGTGTCGAGAGCGGCGAGGGTGGCCAGGGTGAGCGGCTGGGCCACGGGGCGGCGGGGAGGCGGCGGCGGCTCGCCGGCGAGGCAGGCGACCGGATAGCCGCAGATCCGGCCCTGGCACCAGCCCATGCCGGCCCTGCTCAGCAGCTTGATCGAGCGGGCATCGGTGGCGCCCAGCTCCTGCGCCTCGCGCAGGCGGGCCAGCGGCACCTCCTCACACCTGCACACCAGCGTGTCGTCGCGCAGCCAGCCCTGCCAGCCGGGCTTGACCGGATAGGCCTCCAGCAGGGCGGTGGCGAAGGCGCGCATCCGCTGCCGCCGCCTGAGCAGCACGCCGGGGACCGCTCGATCGGCGTCGGAGCCATGACCGCCTGCGTGGGCCGCGATGGCCAGGCCGGCGATGCGGCCCTCCAGCTCGGCCAGTCGCCAGCCGCCGACGCCGGTGGGCTCGCCGGCCGCCCAGACGCCGTCCACGCCGGTGTGCTGGCGGCCGTCCACGGCGAGGACGGGGCTGCCGTCGGTGTCCCGGCGGGTGTCGCAGCCGAGCTGGACGCCGAGCTCGATCTGCGGCACGAACCCGTAGCCGGTGGCGAGCGTGTCGCACGCGACGCGGCGGGTGGCGAGAACGTTCCAGTTCGTGTCGAGTCTGGCCACGGTGACGGCCTCCAGCTCGCGCTCGCCGTGCGCGGCGATCACCGCCTGCCTGGTCAGGTACGGCACGCGGCGCCTGGCCAGGCTCAGCCCGTAGGCCGCCGCCTCGCCAGCCCTGCCCAGAGCCAGCACCGGATGCCTGGCCAGCCCGAGCCCGCCACCGGCCTCGAACACGCCCGCCACCCGCGCCCCGGCCGCGGCCAGGCCGGCGGCGACGGGCAGCAGGAACGGCCCGGTCCCGGCGACGACGACCCGCCTGCCGGCCACCACGCCGTCGCCCTTGAGCAGCGCCTGCGCCCCGCCCGCGGTGAGCACCCCGGGCAGGTCCCAGCCGGGGAACGGCAGCGGCCGATCGTGCGCCCCAGTGGCGATGAGGAGGCGGCGGCACCGGATGGTCACCGGGCGCTCGTGGCCCGCGTCGTCACGGGTCACGCAGTGGACGGCGAGCTCGCCGCCCGCCTGTCCGGTCACGGTCCAGACCTGGTGGCCGGGCAGCACGTCGCCCCGTTCCTCCAGGGCGCGGGCCTGCCGCAGGAAGCGGTCGAAGCCCCGCGTGGAGGGGTGCGGGGCGGCGGAAGGATGGCGGAAGTACTGGCCGCCGAGCCGTGCCCCGGAGTCGACGAGCGCGACCCGCAGCCCGTGGAGAGCGGCGGTCAGCGCGCCCGCCACGCCGGCGGGGCCACCGCCGATGACCGCGAGGTCGTAGGCGGGCCCTCCCGTGGTGTCCTGCTCGCCCGTCATGACGTCGTCACCTCGTCCCCCGGCCGGGCCGTCAGCAGGCAGGCGCGCTCGGGTGGCCGGCCGTTCACCGTGACCAGGCAGTCGAAGCAGACGCCGATGCCGCAGAACAGCCCGCGCGGGCGGCCGCCGAACCGGGTGGCGCGCCAGGAGCGGACGCCCGCCGCGTGCAGGGCGGCGCCGACCGTCTGGCCGGGCGTCACGGGCACCGGGCGGCCGTCGATCGTGATGTCGAAGGTCAACGGGGCTCCTCGGGGTCGCCGTCGGCGGGGAAGCGGTCGGCGCGGAACGGGTGCAGGTCCAGGTCGGGGTCACGCCCCTGGATGACCTGGGCGAGCAGGTGGCCGGTGGCGGGCGCCAGGCCGATGCCGGCGCCTTCGTGGCCACACGCGTGGTAGAGGCCGGGCGCGCGCGGGTCGGCGCCTATCACCGGCAGGTGGTCGGGGCAGTACGGCCGGAACCCGCAGTAGGACCTGATGACCCGCACGTCGCGCAGCGCCGGGAAGAGCGCCACGGCCTGCGCGGCCAGCCGGGCGAGCACGGCCGGGGAGGTCGTGCGGTCGAAGCCGACACGCTCGCGGCTGGCGCCGATCAGCACGGTGCCCGCCGGGGTGCCCTCCACCACGGCCGACGTCTCCAGGCCCGCCGAGTCGCTGGCGACGTTGGTGACGTAGGCGGCGGTGTAGACCTTGTGCCGGATCAGCGGCTCGCCGAGCGGCTCGGTGACCAGGATGAAGCCGCGCCTGGGCAGGATCGGCAGGTCCACGCCGGCCAGCGCGGCGAGCTCACCGCCCCAGGTGCCGGCGGCGTTGACGACCGCGCCGGCGAGGATGTCGCCCTGGTCGGTGCGGACGCCGGTGACGCGGCCGCCAGCCTGGATGAAGGCGGTGACGGTGACGCCGAGGCGCAGGTGGAGGGCGCCGTGGCCGAAGCTGCGGGCGCCGTGCTGGAGGAGCCGGGCGGCGGCCAGCATGGGCTGCACCTGGGCGTCCTGCGGGTAGAGGACCCCGCCGGCCAGGCCGTCGGCGAGGTGCGGCTCCAGCTCGCGCAGGGCGTGGGCGGGCACGATCTCGTGCCGCACGTCCTGCTTGGCGGCGAGGTCGGTGAGCTGCCGCTGGATCTCGCCGGTCTCGGCGACGACGAGCCCGCCCTTGGCCTCGAACTCGAAGCCGCCGGCCGACCCGGCGAGCTCGCGCCAGAGCCGGTTGGACAGCAGGGCCAGGTCGAGCTCGGGGCCGGGTTCCTTGTCGGAGACGAGCACGTTGCCCTCTCCCGCGCCGGTCGTGCCGCCCGACACGGGGCCTCGGTCCACGACGGTCACGTCGAGGCCCGCGCGCGCGGCGTAGTAGGCGCAGGCGGCGCCGACGACGCCGGCGCCGACGACGATCACGTCGGACATCGCCACCTCCCGAACAGTAATATGTCACATACCCAAACGATTGAAAAGCCGGTGACAGGACCGGCCCACCGGGCCCCTAACATCGATGACGTGAAGCTACCCACACACCACCCCAACCCCCTCGTACGCGGCCTGTTCTCCTTCTGGGCGCCGACCGCCGGGACGATGCGTGGCTGGGCGCTGGCTTCCGTGGTGGCCAACGCCGGCATCACGGTGAGCGGCGCGGTGGTGCGCGTCACCGGCTCCGGACTCGGCTGCCCGACCTGGCCGAAATGCACGCCCGACAGCCTGCTGCCGGTGGCGCATCCGGAGGTCTCGCCGATCAACATGGCCATCGAGTTCGGCAACCGGATGGTCACCTTCCTGGTGCTCGTCGTGGGGGTGGCCTGCCTGCTCTCGGCGTTGCGGATGACTCCCCGGCGGCCGTCGCTGGTGCGGCTGGCCTGGCTGCAGCCCGCGGGCATCGCCGTCCAGGCACTGTGGGGCGGTCTGGTGGTCAACACGATGCTCAACCCGTTCACCGTGAGCATGCACTTCCTGATCTCCATCTGCCTGACCGCCGCCTGCTGGGCGCTCTACGCCCGCTCCGGCGAGGGTGACGCCCCCGCGCGCCGGGTGGCCCACCGCGACATCCGGAGGCTCGGCCACGTCCTGCTGGTGGCGGTGTTCGCGCTGCTGATCGCCGGGGTGGTGGTGACCGGCACGGGGCCGCACTCCGGTGACGTGCTGGCCTCGCGCTTCGACCTCGACATCGAGTCCGTGGCGCGCCTGCACGCCGACCTCGCCTACCTCGTCGTCGGGCTGACGTTCGCGCTGCTGTTCGCCCTGCACGTGACCGACTCGCCCCGGCCGGCCCGCCGGGCGGCGCTCGCGCTGCTGGCGATCGAGCTGCTCCAGGGCGTGATCGGCTATACGCAGTACTTCCTGGGCGTGCCCGCCTTCCTGGTCGGCCTGCACGTGCTCGGCTCCACCCTGGTCTGGATCGGCGCCCTGCGGGTCGTCACCGCGCTGCGCACCCGAGGCCCGCTGGGCGAGAGCTCCTCCCACTCCCCCGCCGAGGCGACCGCCGGAGTCTGACGGGATGCGTCAGAGTATGGGGTGAAAAGTCGGCCACTCCCCCACCGATGAGAGGTGCCCTTTGCTGGGAATTGTCCGCCCCTCTCGCCGGGCCCTGCGGCGCGCGTACCAAGGACTGGTGGTGCTCAGCGTGCTCGCGCTGGCGCCGATGACGTGGGCGTGGCTCGGCAGCGACGCGCACCGGGAAGTGGCCGGAACGGACGGCTGGCTGGCGCGGGTGCCCGAAGCCGAGGCCGCGCTCGTGCTCGGCGCCGGCCTGTACGGCGGGCGGCCGACGCCCATGCTGGCCAGCAGGCTGGACATCGCCGCCGAGCTCTACCGGGCGGGCAAGGTGCGGGCACTGCTGCTGTCGGGCGACAACAGCCGCGCCGGCTACGACGAGCCGTCGGCGATGCGCGACCACCTGCTGGCCCTGGGCGTGCCGGAGGCCGTGATGGTGCTGGACTACGCCGGGTTCGACACCTGGGACTCGTGCGTGCGGGCGCGGCAGGTGTTCGGGGCCCGGCGGCTGACCGTCGTCACGCAGGTCTTCCACCTGCCCAGAGCCGTGACGCTGTGCCGCACGGCGGGCCTGGAGGCGTTCGGGGTGGGCGACGACTCCACCACGCGGTGGGCCGCGACCACGCACGCCTACGCCGCGCGCGAGCTGCTGGCCACCGGCAAGGCGTTCGCCGACGCGCTGGTCCTGCGCTCCGACCCGGTCTTCCCCGGCCCCAGGGAGACCTCGCTGCGGCGGATCCTCGATCAGCCGGGCGCGTAGGGCGGCGGCATGCCGGTGGGCGGCGCCGGGAAGCCCGCGCGGGCGGTGCTCATGCACTCCAGCAACGCCCGCTGCTCCTCGTGGAAGGTCTGCTCGTCCACCACACGCCGGGCCGCGCGCTCGTGCAGCAGGCCCAGCTCGGTGGCGGCGAGCTGGTAGTCGTTCATGGCGCGCAGCCCCCGCCTGCCGCCGTACATCTTCGCCCACTGCCTGGCCCGCCTGCGCCGGGGCAGCGCCGACAGCATGATGATGTCGGCCTTGCTCACCAGCTTGGTCGGCTCGTACGGCGGCAGGTAGCGCTGGATGAGCGCGACGATGCGGCGCCGGTCCCTGAAGACCACCGCGATCAGCACGACGAGCACGACCATGAGCGACACGTAGGCGATCACCAGCCCGGGGAAGCCGCCGTAGGAGACCAGGCCGTTCCACAGGCCGTGCAGGATCATGGCGCCCGACCAGCCGGCCATGATCGAGAAGACCCGCTCAGGCCCGTTGCGCTGGGCCGCGTACGCGACCGCCACCCCGATCATCGAGGTGAAGAGCGGATGGGCGAACGGCGACAGGATGCCCCGCAGCACCACGGTGACCGCCAGCCCCACCCCGCCCTGCTCGGAGTTGAGCGCGGCCAGGTAGTAGCTGACGTTCTCGCTCATGGCGAAGCCGAGGCCGACCATGCTGGCGTAGATGATGCCGTCGGTCAGCCCGTCGAGCTCGGCCCTGCGGAACTTGAAGAGGCCGAGCAGGACCAGGCCCTTCATCGTCTCCTCCACCACCGGGGCGCCGAAGGTGGCGGCGATGTTGCGGGCGCTCGCCTCCGACAGCTGGACGGCGTCCATGATGTAGTGCAGGTTCAGCGAGTTGATCACGCCGGCGACGAGCACGGCGACGCCGGCCCCCCAGGCGAAGGCGAAGACCAGGTTGCTGCGCGGCTCGGGCTCCATGCGGTCCAGCGCCAGCACGGCCGCCAGCAGCAGCGGGACCGGCGCCAGCGCCAGGCCGAGCGCGATGAAGAACTGCACAGGCTCGCCGTTGAGCACGTCGAAGGAGAACGAGCCCAGCGCGCAGAGTCCGGTGACCACCAGACCGAGGATCAGCCCGGACGACGGGCGGTCCTTCAGCACCCAGCGCGGGTCGCGGGACGTCCTGAGGGGCTCCCCGTGCCCGTAGGGCGGGAAGTTCCCCGGCCGGGGCGTGTTCACCCGGCCTCTGTCCGACCGACCGCCGTGCCGGCGAGGTCCTTCACGACCACCACCTCATGGTCCCGGCTGAGCCGCTGCGCCGTCCAGACCGGCCGCATTCAACGGCCCTTCTGCTGCTCGAGGTAGTGCTCGATCATCGCGTCGGGGGCGCCCCCCACCGTGGCCACGAAGTAGGAGTTGGTCCACAGCGTCGGGAGCTGGCTCCTCAGGTGCGGGAACTCCTCGCGCAGCGCGTGGGAGGAACGGCCCTTGACGGCCTTGACCAGCCGGTGCACGCCATACTGCGGGGCCACTTCCACCATCAGGCGCACGTGGTCGGCCGCCACCTCCGCCTCCACCAGCCAGGCCTCCTTGTCGTCCACGACCTCGTGGATGAGCTCCCTGAGACGTCCCGCCACCGGGTCGCCGAGCACCTGCCTGCGGTATTTGGTGCACCACACGACGAGGAAGGCGCATCGGAAGACGACGCCGCTGTCGGACCGCAGAGCCACAGCCACGCGGACAATATACAGCTTTGGGCTATCTAATGCCCACGCGCCGTCCTCCCGAGGTGCCGGGGCCCGTGGGGATCTTCGCAGTGCCCTCCGGTCTCGGCGGCGCCGTGGTCGACCTGCAGTGTGGTATGCCCGATTTCGAACCGATCATGCAGCAGAGCGGCCAGCCGGACACGCACGTCGTGGCACTCGGCGCCGCGCGCCACGATGACATGCGCCGAGAGGGTCGGGTAGCCGCTCGTCACCGTCCAGACATGCAGGTCGTGCACCTCCTCCACGTCCTGGTCGGCGGCCAGCACCTGGCCGATCTCGTCGGGGTCGAGGTCGCTCGGCGCCGCCTGCAACAGGACACGCGCCGAGTCGCGCAGCAGGCCCCAGCCCGCCTTCAGCATGAGCGCGGCGACCACCAGAGCGGCGATCGCGTCGGCCCGGGCGAACCCGGTCAGCCAGACCACCACGCCGGAGACCGCGGTCGCGATGAAGGCGTACATGTCGTTGAGCACGTGCTGGAAGGCGCCCTCGACGTTGAGGCTGCGCCGGTCGGCCTTGGACAGCAGCCAGGCGGCCAGCGCGTTGACCGCGATGCCGGCGACCGCCGTGACGGCCACGACCGGCCCGGCGACCTCGGGCGGCTCGATCAGCCTGTGCACGCCCTCGTAGACGAAGTACGCCACCAGCAGGAGCAGTGTCACGCCGTTGATCTGGGCGGAGAGGATCTCGGCGCGCTTGTAGCCGAAGGTGTAGGCGCCGCGCGCCGGCCTGGCGGCGATGCGCATGGCGAGCAGGGCCAGCGCGATGGCGCTGGCGTCGGTGAGCATGTGGGCCGCGTCGGAGATCAGCGCGATCGAGTTGGCGACGACGCCGGCGACGACCTCGATCACCATGAAGCCGGCGATGAGGGCGAGTGCGCCGATCAGGTAGCGCTTGTCGGCGGTCGGGGCGTGCCCATGCCCGTGCCCGTGCCCCATCAGGTCACCTCTCTCAGGTGCTCGCGGCTCAGGTCCAGCAGCATCCGCACGTGCGCGTCGGCCAGCCGGTAGTAGATCATGCGCCCGGCCCTGCGGCTGGCCACGATGCCCGCCGTGCGCAGGAGACGCAGCGCGTGGGAGACGGCCGTGTCGGTCACCTCGACGGCGTCGGCCAGGTCGCACACGCACAGCTCCCCCGCCTCCAGCAGCGCGTAGAGCAGCCGGGCCCGCGTCGCGTCGCCGAGCAGCCGGAACAGCTCGGCCAGCCTGGTGGCCTCCTCGGGGGTGACCAGGCGGTCGCGGGTGGCGGCGACCCTGGCGGCGTCCGGCTCCGGCACCACGCATCCGTCCAGGGCGGCCACAACACCTGAAGAGCTATTCATATGTGCAGTTTAAGGACGTGAAGAGACCCGCCGCAAGAGGCGCGGCGGGCTCAGGCCAGCAGCGGGTCGATGGCGACGGCGAGGAAGAGCAGCGCCAGATAGGCGTTGGACCAGTGGAAGAAGCGCATCGGGCGCAGCTCCACGCCGGTCTTGCCGGAGTTGAGGCGGGCCAGCAGGCGGTGGACCTCCCACAGGCACATCACACCGAGGACCGCGGCCACAGCCGGGTAGAACAGCGTGGTGCCCGCCACCGGCCACAGCGCCAGCGAGCACGCCACGGTGGCCCAGGTGTAGGCGATCGACTCCAGGATCACCCTGCGCTCGGTGGCCACCACGGGCAGCATCGGCACCTTGGCCGCGGCGTAGTCCTCCTTGTAACGCATGGCCAGCGTCCAGGTGTGCGGCGGCGTCCAGAAGAACACCACGCCGAAGAGCACCAGCGGCGCCCAGTCGAGCCGCTCGGTGATGCCGGCCCAGCCGATCAGCACCGGCATGCAGCCCGCGATGCCGCCCCACACGATGTTCTGGGCGGTGCGCCGCTTGAGGATCATCGAGTAGACCAGCACGTAGAACAGGATCGCGCCGGTCGACAGCGCGGCGGCGAGCAGGTTGGTGGTCAGCCAGAGCCCGAGGGTGGACAGGACTCCCAGCACGATGCCGAAGATCAGCGCGCCGCGCGGCGACACCTGGTGCCTGGCCAGCGGGCGGCGCCTGGTGCGGCGCATCTTCTGGTCGATGTCGCGGTCGACGTAGCAGTTGAGCGCGTTGGCGCTGCCCGCCGACAGGGTGCCGAACACCATCACCGACACGGCCGTCCACAGCGGCGGCAGGCCGCCGGCCGCGAGGAACATCACCGGCAGGGTCGTGATCAGCAGCAACTCGATGATCCGCGGCTTGGTCAGCGCGATATAGGCCTTCACGAGCATGCCGACAGAGCGCGGGCCGGTCGTGCGCGGCGCCTCGGCCTCAAGGGCGGGGGCCGTCGTCTGCCTGTTCGTCAGCACCGTCAAGGCGCTTCCAGCACGTGCGGAGTCAACGCGTAACCTCTGATTGGAGCGGATTCGTGAATGGGCGCCGTGGCGCCCCTGCGAACAACCAAACTGTAGTCGCAGGGGCGGCCGGTCCGGCCAATGGGGGGCTTGAGCCATTCGCGGACACGCGCCGATGGAGAGGGGAATCGATCGCCAGCCCCACTCGGTTAGGGTCCGGTGTGGGCGGGATATGCCAACCGGCACCACCAATGACAACTAGATTCCGGAGACCGAGCACTTGAGCACCGAACTCGTGCCAGCCCTCGAATGGACCGACCTCGACAAGCAGGCCGTCGACGTCGTTCGAGCCCTGGCGATGGACGCAGTGGAGAAGGCGGGTTCGGGACACCCCGGCACCGCCATGAGCCTGGCCCCCGCCGCATACCTGCTCTTCCAGCACGCGATGCGCCACGATCCGACCGATCCCACCTGGCTCGGCCGCGACCGCTTCGTGCTGTCGGCGGGACACACCAGCCTGACGCTCTACATCCAGCTCTACCTTTCCGGCTACGGGCTGACGCTGGACGATCTGCGGCGGCTGCGCCAGTGGGACAGCCTCACCCCCGGCCACCCGGAGCACGGGCACACCGCGGGCGTGGAGACCACCACGGGCCCGCTCGGCCAGGGCCTTGGCAACGCGGTCGGCATGGCGATGGCGGCACGCCGCGAGCGCGGCCTGTTCGACCCCGACGCCGAGCCCGGCAAGTCCCCCTTCGACCACCGCATCTGGTGCATCGTCAGCGACGGCGACATCGAAGAGGGCATCAGCCACGAGGCCAGCTCGCTCGCCGGCCACCAGAAGCTCGGCAACCTCGTCGTCATCTACGACGACAACCACATCTCCATCGAGGACGACACGCTCATCGCCAAGTCCGAGGACGTGGTCAAGCGCTACGAGGCCTACGGCTGGCACACGCTGAGCGTCGACTGGACCGCCTCCGGCGACTACGTCGAGGACGTGCAGGCCCTGCACGAGGCGCTGGAGGAGGCCAAGGCCGAGACCGACAGGCCGTCGTTCGTCCGCCTGCGCACCATCATCGGCTGGCCCGCGCCCAACAAGCAGAACACCGGCAAGATCCACGGCTCGGCCCTCGGCGAGGCGGAGGTCGCCGCCACCAAGCAAATACTCGGCATGGACCCGGCCAAGTCCTTCGACGCGCCCGACGACGTGCTCAAGCACGCCCGGCAGGTCGCCGCCCGTGGCCGCGAGCAGCACGCCAAGTGGGAGCGGTCCTACACGAGCTGGCGCCAGGCCAACCCGGAGCGAGCCGCCGAGCTCGACCGCATCTCCCGGCGTGAGCTGCCCGCCGGCTGGGCCACCGCGCTGCCCTCCTTCGAGACCGGCGGCTCGATGGCCACCCGCAAGGCCTCCGGCGAGGTGCTCAACGCGCTCGCCCCGGTGCTGCCCGAGCTGTGGGGCGGCTCGGCCGACCTGGCCGAGTCCAACAACACCACGATGAAGGGCGAGCCGTCCTTCATCCCGGAGGAGTACCAGACCAAGGACTTCCCCGGCAACCGCTACGGCCGCACGCTGCACTTCGGCATCCGCGAGCACGCCATGGGCGCCATTCTCAACGGCATCGCCCTGCACGGCGGCACCCGCCCCTACGGCGGCACGTTCCTGGTCTTCTCCGACTACATGCGCCCCTCGGTGCGCCTGGCCGCGCTGATGAAGCTGCCGGTCACCTACGTGTGGACGCACGACTCCATCGGCCTGGGCGAGGACGGTCCCACGCACCAGCCGATCGAGCACCTGTGGGCGCTGCGCGCCATCCCCGGCCTCGACGTGGTGCGCCCCGCCGACGCCAACGAGACGGCCGCCGCCTGGAAGGCCGTGCTGGAGCACACCGACAGGCCCGCCGCGCTCGCCCTGACCAGGCAGAACCTGCCTGTTTACGAGGGCACGAGCACTGAGGGCGTGGCCCACGGCGGCTACATCCTGCGCGAGGCCTCCGACGGCCAGCCGAGGGTGATCCTCATCGCCACCGGCAGCGAGGTGCAGGTCGCCGTCGAGGGCCGCGAGCTGCTGGAGGGGCAGGGCATCCCGACACGGGTCGTGTCGATGCCGTGTGTCGAGTGGTTCAAGGGGCAGGACTCCGCGTATAGGCAGACCGTTCTGCCGTCGTCCATCAGGGCTCGGGTAGCGGTCGAGGCGGGTATCGCCCTCGGCTGGCACGAGTTCGTCGGTGAGTGCGGCGAAGTCGTCAGCCTCGAACACTTCGGTGCCTCCGCGCCGTACAGGACTCTGTACGAGCAGTTCGGGCTGACGGCGGAGCGCGTGGCGGCGGCGGCCAGAGCGAGCCTGGCCAAGCTGGGTCAGGACAAGGGCGAGACGACGGGAAACTGAGAAGATGAGCGAGATCCTGAACAAGCTGTCCGGCCAGGGCGTGTCCATCTGGCTCGACGACATCAGCCGCGAGCGCCTGCGCAACGGCAACCTGGAAGAGCTGATCCGGGACAAGAACGTGGTCGGCGTCACGTCCAACCCGACCATCTTCGCCAGCGCGCTCAGCAAGGGCGACGCCTACGACACGCAGATGCACGACCTGGCCGTACGCGGCGTGGACGTGGGCGAGGCCGTGCGCGGCATCACCACCTACGACATCCGCTGGGCGGCCGACGTGCTCCGCCCGGTCTACGACGCCACCTCCGGCGTCGACGGGCGGGTGTCGATCGAGGTCGACCCGCGCCTGGCGCGCGACGCCGACAAGACGATCGCCGAGGCCCGCGCCCTGTGGTGGCTGGTCGACCGGCCCAACCTGTTCATCAAGATCCCGGCGACCGTGGAAGGGCTGACCGCGATCACGCAGGCGATCAGCGAGGGCATCAGCGTCAACGTCACGCTGATCTTCTCCCTGGCGCGCTACCGCGCGGTCATGGACGCCTGGCTGGCCGGCCTGGAGGCGGCGCAGGCCAAGGGCCTCAACCTGGCCACGATCGAGTCGGTCGCGTCGTTCTTCGTCAGCCGCGTCGACACCGAGATCGACAAGCGCCTCGACAAGCTCGGCAAGCCCGAGCTGATGGGCAAGGCCGGCATCGCCAACGCGCGCCTGGCCTACGCGGCCTTCGAAGAGGTCATGAACTCCGAGCGCTGGCAGCGCCTGCGCGCCGCCGGGGCCCGCCCGCAGCGGCCGCTGTGGGCCTCCACCGGCGTGAAGAACCCCGACTACTCCGACACGATGTACGTCGACCAGCTGGTCGCGCCGGGCACCGTCAACACGATGCCGGAGAAGACGCTCGACGCCACCGCCGACCACGCCGACGTCACCGGCGACACCGTCCGCCCCTTCTACGAGCAGGCCTGGAACACCATGGCCGAGCTCAAGGCGGCAGGCATCGACTACGACGACGTGGTGCGGGTGCTGGAGGACGAGGGAGTGCAGAAGTTCGAGGCGTCCTGGAACGAGCTGCTCGAGAGCGTCAGCAAGAACCTTGTCCCGTGATGAGGACGCCCCGACGCGAGGAGGGGGAGGCCGTCGCGGCTTCCTCCGCCGCGGGGCCGCGCGACGCGAGCCGCGCGGCCCCTCCGAACGGCGCAGGAGGTTTGAGATGAGTGACCCGGCAGGCCCCCCGGAGGAGGCCGTCGCCGTCGCGTCCGCCGTCGCCGGCACCTCCACCACAATCGAGGTGGCCGCCGCGAACCCGCTGCGGGATCCGCGTGACAAGCGGCTGCCGCGGGTGGCCGGGCCGTGCGTGATGGTGCTGTTCGGTGTGACGGGCGACCTGGCCAAACGCAAGCTGCTGCCGGCGATCTACGACCTGGGCAACCGGGGGCTGCTGCCTCCGGGCTTCTCCCTGGTCGGCTTCGCCAGGCGCGACTGGCGGGACCAGGACTTCGCCGCGCTGACGCACGACGCCGTCAAGACGCACGCCAGGACCCCGTTCCGCGAGGAGGTCTGGAAGCAGCTGCGCGAGGGCATCCACTTCGTGCCGGGCGAGTTCTCCGACGACGGGGCGTTCGACGCGCTGGCCATGGCGCTGCGGGAGATCGACGAGCTGCGGGGCACGGGCGGCAACTACGCCTTCTACCTGTCGGTGCCGCCGAAGTTCTTCCCCGTGGTGGTGGAGCAGCTCAAGCGGACCGGGCTGGCCGAGGCGCCCGACGGGTCGTGGCGGCGGGTGGTCATCGAGAAGCCGTTCGGCCACGACCTGCGCTCGGCGCACCAGCTGAACGAGATCACCACCTCCGCCTTCCCGGAGAGCTCGATCTTCCGGATCGACCACTACCTGGGCAAGGAGACCGTCCAGAACATCATGGCGCTGAGGTTCGCCAACAACCTCTACGAGCCGATCTGGAACCGCAGTTTCGTCGACCACGTGCAGATCACGATGGCCGAGGACATCGGCATCGGCGGCCGGGCCGGCTACTACGACGGCATCGGCGCCGCCCGCGACGTCATCCAGAACCACCTGCTCCAGTTGCTCGCGCTGGTCGCGATGGAGGACCCGACCTCCTTCGACGCCTCGGCGCTGCGGCGGGAGAAGGAGAAGGTGCTCAAGGCCGTGCAACTGCCCTCCGACCTGTCGCTCAACACCGCTCGCGGCCAGTACGCGGCGGGCTGGCAGGGCGGCGAGAAGGTCGTCGGCTACCTGGAGGAGGACGGCATCCCGGCCGACTCCACCACCGAGACCTACGCCGCGATCAAGCTGGAGATCGCCAACCGGCGCTGGGCGGGCGTGCCGTTCTACCTGCGCACCGGCAAGCGGCTGGGGCGCCGGGTCACCGAGGTGGCCGTGGTGTTCCAGCGGGCCCCGCACCTGCCGTTCAGCAAGGACGACACCGAGATCCTCGGTCAGAACGCGCTGGTGGTCAGGGTGCAGCCGGACGAGGGCATCACGGTCCGGTTCGGTTCCAAGGTGCCGGGCACGCAGATGGAGGTGCGCGACGTGTCCATGGACTTCGCCTACGGCGAGTCGTTCCTGGAGTCGTCGCCCGAGGCGTACGAGCGGCTGCTTCTCGACGTGATGATCGGCGACCCGCCGCTCTTCCCGCACCAGCGCGAGGTCGAGCTGTCGTGGAAGATCCTCGACCCGATCGAGGAGTACTGGGCCACCCAGGGCCAGCCGGAGCCGTACCCCTCCGGATCATGGGGGCCGCCGAGCGCCGACGCGATGATGGCCCGTGACGGGCGCGTCTGGAGGAGGCTCTAGTGACCACGTTCATGCTGGCCGACACGACGGCGGGCAAGATCTCGAGCCAGCTCACCCAGTTGCGCCACCAGATGGGCGCGCCCGCCATCGGCATGGTGCTGACCCTCGTCGTGGTCTGCGAGGAACGCGACCAGTACGACTCGCTGCGAGCCGCCAGCGAGGCGGCCCGCGAGCACCCGTCGCGCATCCTGGTGGTGATCAACCGGGAGACCGACGAGGCCAACCGGCTGGACGCCGAGATCCGCATCGGCGAGGCCTCGCCGGGCGAGACGGTGGTGCTGCGGCTCTACGGCGAGCTCACCGAGCACGCCGACTCCGTGGTCAGCCCGCTGCTGCTGCCGGACACGCCGGTGGTCGCGTGGTGGCCGAGCCGGGCCCCCGACGTACCGTCGGAGGACTCGATCGGCATGCTCGCCCAGCGCCGCATCACCGACGCCAAGAACGCCCGCGATGACGGCTACTCCTCGCTCGTGACCAGGGCCAAGGGCTACGCGGCAGGCGACACCGACCTGGCGTGGGCGCGGCTGACGCCGTGGCGCAGCCTCCTGGCCGCCGCTTTCGACCAGCCGGTGGGCAGGGTTCGCGAGGGGGTCGTGGAGGCCTCTACGGGCAACCCGAGCGCGCCGCTGCTGGCGGCGTGGCTGTCGGAGCGGCTTGGGGCGGAGATGCAGGTCGGCGACTCCGACGGCCCCGGCCTCACCGCGGTGCGGCTCGCCGTCGACGACGGCGGCGAGCTGTCCGTGGAGCGGAGCGACGCCCGGCTGGCCACGCTGTCACGCCCCGGCCAGCCCGACCGGAACGTGGCGCTGACCCGGCGGCACCTGTCGGAGCTGCTGGCCGAGGAGCTGCGCAGGCTCGACACCGACGAGATCTACGAGTCGGCGGTCAAACGCCTGGCCCGCACGCGCAGGCACTGACCCGTGGAGGATCGTGCCCGGGCGGCGATGCCCGGGCACGATCGTCCGCGAAACATGAAAGAGTATTCCGGTGAGCGTTCCCACTGTTGTTGTGCACCGTGACGGCGACGTGCTGGCCAAGGCCGTGGCGGCGCGGATCATCACCAGGCTGGTCGACGTGCAGTCCGCCAAGGGCTCGGCGTCGCTGGTGCTGACCGGCGGCACGGTCGGCATCGCCACGCTGGCCGCGATCCGCGACACACCCGCCCGTGACGCGGTCGACTGGCGGCGCCTCGACATCTGGTGGGGTGACGAGCGCTTCCTGCCCTCCGGCGACCCCGAGCGCAACGAGACCGGCGCCAGGCAGGCGCTGCTCGACCACGTCGACCTCGACCCCGAGCGGGTGCACGTCATGCTCGGCCCCGACTCCGGCCTGTCGGCCGAGGAGTCGGCCGACGCCTACGCCACCGAGCTGCGCAAGTCCGCCCGCCCCGAGGACCACGGTCCGGCGCCCAGCTTCGATGTGACGCTGCTCGGCATGGGCCCCGACGCGCACGTGGCGTCGCTGTTCCCGGGCATGCCGGCGCTCTACGACACCCGTGCCGTGGTGGCGGTGCACGGCGCGCCCAAGCCGCCGCCGACGCGCATCTCGCTGACGCTGCCCACCATCCAGGGCTCGCGCGAGGTGTGGGTGGTGGCCGCCGGTGACGAGAAGTCCGGGGCCGTACGGCTCGCGCTGTCGGAGTCCGGGCCCGTGCAGGTCCCCGCTGCGGGTGCTCGCGGCCGCGGCCGGACGCTGTTCCTGCTCGACCGCGCCGCCGCCGGCAAGATCCCGCCGGGCCTGGGCCGCATCGCCTCCCCCTGACACCGCGCCGGATGGCCGGCACGCCTTCCCCGCAGGCGCCCCGCGGAGTTCAGGCCCCGGCGGCCAGCGCGTCGATCTCGGCCATGAGGGCCTGCTTGCGCTCGGCCGGCAGATAGGACGCCTGCACGCCGTTGCGCGCGAGACCCGCCAGCTCCCGCGCGCCGAGACCGAACACGCGGGCGGCGAGGCGATACTCGTCGGCCAGCGTGGTGGCGAACATGGGCGGGTCGTCGCTGTTGAGCGTGACGAACAACCCTTCGGCGAGCATGCGCGGCAACGGATGGTCCTCGATGCGCTGGACCTGGCCGGTGCAGACGTTCGAGGTGGGGCAGACGTCCAGCGGGAGCTGGGTCTCGCGCAGGTGGGCGACCAGACGCGGGTCGTCGAGGCAGGAGATGCCGTGGCCGACGCGCTCGGCGCCGAGCCCTTCGATGACCTCCCAGATCGTCTCCGGTCCCGTCATCTCGCCGCCGTGCGGGACGCTGTGCAGCCCGGCGGCCCGCGCCGCGGCGAACGCGTCACGGAAGGCGTCCCTGAACCGCGGGCGAGACTGCTCGATGCCGCCCAGGCCGAAACCTACCAAAGCAGCGGGAGGTTCCCGCAGCGCGTGGTCAAGTGTGATCTTGGCCGCCTCTTCCCCGAACTCCCCCGGGATGTCGAAGATGTACGCCATCTCGACCCCGTGATCGGCGACGGACTGCTTGGCCGCGAGGTCGAGGGCCTGCGTGACCTCCCGCTTCGGCATGCCCACGATGTGGTGCGCGTACGGGGTCACCTGCAACTCCACGTAGCGGACCCCCTGGCCCGACAGGTCGCGCGCCAGCCCGAGCACCAGCGTCGCCACGTCCTCGGGGTCGCGCACCAGACCGTTGACCGCGCCGTAGACCTGGGCGAAGTGCGGGAAGTCGCGGAAGGTGTAGAACGCGCGAAGGTCCTCCTCGTTCGCGGGAACCACGCTGCCCGGGTGGCGGCGCGACAACTCCAGCACCGTGGACACCGAGGCGGATCCGATCAGGTGCACGTGCAGTTCGACCTTGGGCAGGGCGTCGATGAAGTCGTTGATGGTCATGCCGACGACGATAAGCCTGACTTTTCACCCCAGGACAGCATTTTCCGCAATATTTCACACGAATGTGTAAGCTTCTACCGTCAGGCGGTGCGCTGTGACCGATGCCGAAGCGTACGAGCGCGGCTTCGCCCGGCTCAGCGCCCACACCGTCGCCTCGCTCCTCGAGCCGATCGTCACGGCGGCCACTGGTCCCCGGCCCGGAGAAGGTGCGGCCACCGGCCTCGGGCCGCACCTGCTCGACGTGGGATGCGGCAGCGGGGTGGTGACGGCGCGCGCCCTGGCGCTCGGCGCGCGGGTCACGGCCGTCGACGCCGATCCCGCCATGGTGGAGTTGACCGCCCGCCGCCATCCCCGGGCAAGGGTGCGAGCGGCGGCGCTGCCCGAGTTGCCGTTCGCGGACGGGACGTTCCACGCTGTTGCCGGAAATTTCGTCATCAATCATGTTCCGGAGCCTCTCGCCGCTCTGCGCGAGCTGCGCCGCGTCGTACGCCCCGGCGGGACCGTCGCGCTGACGTGGTGGAAGTCCGACGAGATGACCGCCACCGGCCTCATCGCCGAGGCCATCACGGCGGCAGGCGTCCCGTACGAGCCGCCGCCCGGGCCGTTCGCGGCGGTCGCGGCACCGGAGACCTTCTCGGCGCTCATGAGAGAGGCCGGTTTCTCCGGCGTCGGCGTCCGGACCCTGCGGTGGCGGCACCGGGCCGACCCCGGCTCCTGGCTGACCGACGTCGTGGCGGCGGGCGGCCCTCGGTTCGGGCTGATCGCCGACCAGCCGCCGATGATCGCCGAGCGGATCCGCGCCCACTACATCCGGCTGGCCGCGCCGTACGTCTCCGAGGGCTTTCCGGTGTGCGCGCGGCTGGCCTGGGGCAGGCGCTGAGCCGGGCGCGGGAACCTCCTATTCGGCCAGCCGCTGTCGCGCGTGCCGCTCCTCACGCCGCGTCACCTCCAGGCGCTGCTGGGCCTCGGCGAGCCGCTTGCGCGCCTTGGCGAGCTTGGCTTCCAGCCTGGCGACCTTCTCCGCGCGCTCGCCGTGCTCCCGCTCCGCCTCGGCCAGCGCCTCGCTCCACTCCCGGTGCGCGGCCTCGGCCTCCTGCCGCTCCCTGGCCTTCCTGGCCGCGATCTCCTCGCGCTTCCTGGCACTGGCCTCCTCGTCGGCCTTGTCGTCCTGCCCGGCGGGCCGCCTCCTGGGGCGCGGGGACCCGCTGGGGGCCGGGGCGAAGCCGCTGTAGCTGAGCGGCTTGACCAGGCGGCCGCGCCGCACCTCCTCGGCTGCGCCGGCGTCCACGACGGCGGCGTCGAGCGTCTGGTCCACCTCGGCCGCGGCGGCGGCCGACAGGCCGCCACCCTCCCTGATCAGCCTGGCCAGCCTCCCGGTCACCTCGGCGCGCCGCCGGGTCAGCTCCGCGAGCGCCTCGGCGTCCTGAGCCTGCCAGGCGTCGCGCAGTTCGTGCCCGAGGGAGAGCAGCTCCGCGAGCTCGTCCGGATGCTCACGGGCGACGCGGTTCACCGCCCAGGCCGAGACCGTGGGCCTGCGCAGGCCGGCGATCTCCCGAGCCAGCGCGGCGTCGCCCGCCTGCTTGGCCGCGCCCGCCTCCGCGGTGCGGGCGGCGGTGAACTCCGAGGGCGGGAGCGCGTACAGCCGGCTTGCCACCTCGTCAAGATCCACACAGGTCAAATACCCCACATCCGCCGGTTTCTAGCGCATAGTGGAGGCAGCCCACTCGAACGGAGGCCCCCCGGTGTTCGAGCGCTTCACCGATCGCGCCCGCAGGGTCGTCGTCCTCGCCCAGGAGGAGGCGCGGGCGATGAACCACAACTACATCGGCACCGAGCATCTCCTGCTGGGCCTGATCAGGGAGGGCGAGGGCCTGGCCGCGCTGGTGCTCGGCGACTGCGGCGTGGAGCCGGGCGAGGTCCGCGCCTTCGTGGAGCGCGAGGTCGGCCTGGGCAGCGGCGGGCACGGCGAGCACATCCCGTTCACCCCGCGCGCCAAGAAGGTGCTGGAGCTGTCGCTGCGCGAGGCGCTGCAGCTGAGGCACGGCTACATCGGCACCGAGCACATCCTGCTGGGCGTGCTCAGGGAGGGCCACGGGGTGGCCGCCCAGGCGCTCGCCGACGCCGGAGCGGACCCGGTCGACGTACGCCAGCGCGTGCTCGACCGGGTGGGCCGGGGCCCCAAGGAGCGCTCCGGGGAGACGTTCTTCGCCGGCGGCTCGATGCTGGGCGAGCGGCTCGCCCGGATCCAGGACAGCCTCGACCGCATCGAGCGCCACCTGGGCATCGAACGGCCGCCGGAGGAGCGCTCAGACTGACGCCATGGCTCCGACCGGCAGCCTGGCCTCCATCACGCCGGGGTCCTCGGTGTAGCCGAGGGTGGCGCCCAGGGAGATCAGGAGCCTGCGCATCCGGACGTTGTCCGACAGCATGGTGGCCTTGACCTCGGCGTAGCCCCGGTCACGCGCCTCGCGCACCAGCATCCTGGCCAGCGCCAGGCCCAGACCACGCCCCTGCCAGCGGTCCTCGACCAGGAAGGCCATCTCGGCGACGCCGGGATCGGCGGTGAACATCAGGTTCGCCAGCGCCACCACCTGCCCGTCGTTGCCCGCCACCAGCGAGTGCCCCCGGCTGCGGTCGCACAGCCGGTCGAACATGCGCGGCGGCAGCGTGGGCATCGCGGTGAAGTAGCGGAACCTGCGCGCCTCAGGCGAGCACCTGTCGTGCAGGTCGCGCAGGGCCTCGCGGTAGATCGAGGTGAGCGGGCGGATCGTGACCTCGGCGCCGTCGGCCAGCTTGACCGGGCGCTCGCCGGACGTCTGCTCGGCCGGCGGCTGGGCGAGCCGGGCGAAGGACGCCGCCCTGGCCGCCTCGGTCAGCGTGAAGGGCAGCTCGGCGCGGCGCAGCCGCACCGCCCGCCTGGGTGCGACGGGCACGACGAGCTGGGTCGGGTCGGGGAGATCGCTCACGGCATCACCATAGATCCACCGGGCGTCGTCGGCGCGCAGCAGCTCCGCCAGCAGCTCGGGCAGCCGCCACGGCATGGAGCGCAGCCGGGAGGCGAGCAGCAGCGCGCGGGTGGGCTCGTCGGTCAGCTCGTGCGCGGTCGCGGGAACGACCTGGACCCGGCGGCCGCCGGCCGCCTCCAGTGCCTCGCGCACGGTTTCGGGGTTGGCGGGGATGTCGGCGACGAACTCGTCGACGGTGCCGTCGCTGTCAGACTGTACGCTCAGGCCGAGAATGTTGCCGCCCCGGGCGGCGAGGGCCGCGGCGAGGGAGGCAAGCCGTCCGGGTCGCTCGTCGACCGTGGTGCGGATGCGCAGAAATCCCATATGAGAAGGATGCCCGACACCTGTTACGGTGCCGCTAACGTCATGTTTCCTCACGAAATTCGTGGCAAGATGCGTTCACTTATCCGGATATAGCAGGATATGGCGTCATGAGCGTGCATGTTCCCTTGTCGTCCGGGTTCGTTAACGGCGATGTGTCCTTCTGGCTTCACTCCTCCGGCATGCCCGCCCCCGGCCCCCCGCTCGACCGCGACATCCAGGCCGACGTGGCGATCGTCGGCGCCGGCTACACCGGGCTGTGGGCGGCCTACTACCTCAAGCAGGCCAGCCCCTCGCTGGAGGTGGTGGTGCTGGAGCAGGAGTTCGCCGGGTTCGGCGCCTCGGGACGCAACGGCGGCTGGCTGACCGGCGACCTGGCGGGCTCGCACGAGCGCTACGCGAAGACGCACGGGATCGGGGAAGCCCGGCGGCTGCAGCGCGAGATGTACGCCTCCATCGACGAGGTGATCGCCGTCTGCGAGAAGGAGGGCATCGACGCCGACATCGTCAAGGACGGCGTCGTCAACGTGGCACGCTCCACCTCCCAGGCGGCCCGGCTGCGGGCCTCGGTGTCGGCCGCCCGCACCTGGGGGATCACCGAGCACGACCTGCGGCTGGTCGACGCGGGCGAGCGCCTGCGGGTGGCCGGGGCCGTGGCCGCCACCTGGAGCCCGCACTGCGCGCGCATCCAGCCCGCCAAGCTGGCCCGGGGCCTGGCGCGGGCCGTGCGCGACCTCGGGGTGACGATCTACGAGGGGACGCCCGTCACGCGGATCGAGCCGCACCTGGCGCGGACCCCGCACGGCGCCGTGCGCGCCCGCCACGTGATCCGCGCGACCGAGGGCTTCACCTCGCGGCTGAAGGGGCTACGGCGGCAGTGGCTGCCGATGAACAGCTCCATGATCGTCACCGAGCCGCTGCCCGCGTCGTTCTGGGAGTCGACCGGCTGGCACGGCGCCGAGCTGCTCGGGGACCTGGCGCACTACTACATGTACGCCCAGCGCACCGCCGACGACCGCATCGCCTTCGGCGGCCGGGGCCGGCCCTACCTGTACGGCTCGCGCGTCGACGCCCGCGGCCACACCCACGAGCGGACCGTGGCGGCCCTCTGGGATCTGCTGACGGACTTCTTCCCCGCTGCCGCTTCCTCCTCCGTCGCGCATGCCTGGTCGGGCGTGCTCGGGGTGCCGCGTGACTGGTGCTCGGCCGTGCACCTGGACCCGTCGACCGGGCTCGGCTGGGCCGGCGGTTACACCGGTCACGGGGTGACCACCTCCAACCTGGCCGGCCGCACCCTGCGCGACCTGGTCCTGGGCGAGGAGACGGCGCTGACGTCGCTGCCCTGGGTGGGGCGCGAGGTGCGGGCGTGGGAGCCGGAGCCGCTGCGCTGGCTGGGCGTGCACGCGATGTACCGCCTCTACCGGCTGGCCGACCACCGGGAGCGCTCGATGCCCCGCACATCCGTCCTGGCCCGGCTCGCCGACCAGATCACCGGCCACTGACAGGAGACGACTCTCATGGACATCCTCTTCCGGGGCGGACGCGCGTTCATCGGCGGCGGCGGCTTCGCCGAGGCCGTGCTGGTACGCGACGGCACGGTCGCCGCCGTGGGGTCGGAGCGGGAGCTCGCCCGCCTGGCCCCGGCGCACGAGACGGTGGACCTGGACGGCGGGCTGCTCGTACCGGGGTTCACCGACGCGCACATCCACCCGATCCAGGCGGGGCTCGAGCACGCCAAGTGCGACCTGTCGGAGCTGTACGGGCTGGACGCCTACCTCGCCGCCGTGCACGCCTACGCCGCGGCCAATCCCGACAAGGAGTGGATCGACGGCGGCGGGTGGGACATGTCGGCGTTCCCCGGCGGGCTGCCCAGGCGGGAACAGCTCGACTCCCTGGACCGGCCGGTCTACCTGATCCAGCGCGACCACCATGCCGCCTGGGTCAACAGCCGGGCACTGGAGCTGGCCGGAATCACCGGGGACACGCCGGATCCGGCCGACGGGCGGATCGAGCGCGACGCCGGCGGCCTGCCCAGCGGCGTCCTGCACGAGGGCGCGATGGACCTGGTGGGCCTGCTGACCCCCCGTCCGGCCGCTGAGGACCTCGACGCCGCGCTGGCGTGGGCCGAGCGGCACCTGTTCTCACTGGGCATCACCGGCTGGCAGGACGCGATCGTGGGCTCGTACGCGGGCTCCGACGACCAGCTCCCCACCTACCTGTCGGCGGCCCGCTCGGGCCGGCTGCGGGCGCGCGTCGTCGGCGCGCTGTGGTGGGACAGGACCCGCGGCCTGGACCAGATCGACTCCCTGGTCGAGCGGCGGGCCGCCGCCGCCGGCCTGGACCGCTTCGCGGCGACCTCGGTGAAGATCATGCAGGACGGCATCACCGAGAACTTCACCGCCGCCACGCTGGAGCCCTACTGCAAGTGCGGCGGCACGGGCCTGTCGTACGTGGACCCGGCCAAGCTCAGGCAGTACGTCGCGGAGCTGGACCGGCTGGGCTTCCAGGTGCACTTCCACGCCATCGGCGAGCGGGCGGTACGCGAGGCGCTCGACAGCTTCGAGGGCACCGATCCGGCCGGCCGCCACCACATCGCGCACCTGCAGATCATCGAGCCGTCGGACGTGCCGCGCTTCGCCGCGCTCGGGGTCACGGCCAACCTGCAGCCGTTGTGGGCCACGCACCACGCCCAGATGGACGAGCTGACGCTGCCGTTCCTCGGCGAGCCCCGCTCGTCCTGGCAGTATCCGTTCGCCGACCTGCTGTCGCACGGCACCCGGTTCTGCGCGGGCAGCGACTGGCCGGTGTCGAACGCCGACCCGCTGCAGGGCATGCACGTGGCCGTGAACCGCACCGAGCCGGGCAGCTCGGTGCACGCGGACTACCCGACGGCGCAGACGCCGTTCCTGCCGGGGCAGCGCATCGACCTGGCGACCGCGATGACCGCCTACACGGCGGGCTCGGCCTGGATCAACCGCTCCCCCGCCGGCGTGATCGAGCAGGGCCGCCCGGCGGACCTGGTGGTCCTGGACCGCGACCCGTTCGCGCTGCCCGAGAAGGAGATCTGGACCACGGAGGTCCGCATGACCTTCGTCGACGGCACGCCGGTCTACGAAAGGCCGTGACACGAGCAGGGCCCCGGCGATCGCGTCGCCGGGGCCCTGCTCGTGTGCGTCCGCCCTACCAGGGGGACTTGTTGTTGCGCAGGCGCTCCAGCGCTTCTTCGAGGATCGCCTTGCCGTCCTTGTCGCTCCTGCGCTCCTTCACGTAAGCCAGGTGCGTCTTGTACGGCTCGTTCCGGGGCGGGGCAGGCGGGGCCTCCTCGTCCTGGCCGGCCGGGAGCCCGCATCGCGGGCAGTCCCACAGCTCGGGGACCGCCGCGTCGCTGGCGAAGCTGGGGCGCGTCTCATGCATGTTGGCGCACCAGAACGAGACCCGCACTCTCGGAGCTGCCTCGCCGCGCTCGGCCTCCCCCATAGGGCCGGCACCGACTCGGCTGCCACGGATCGCGTTGCCACTACCCACGGATGAACTCCTCGCTCGATCGCCCCGTGAGACACGGGGGGAGAATCACTGTCACGCGTTTACTTGTCTCAGGGCCGGACGAGCAGGCCCAGAGCGATGATGCAGACGAACCAGACCACGCCCGTAATGACGGTCAGGCGGTCCAGGTTGCGCTCCACCACCGAGGAACCGCCGAAGTTCGACGAGAAACCGCCGCCGAACATGTCAGACAGGCCGCCACCCTTGCCCTTGTGGAGCAGGACGAGCAGGATCATGAGCAGGCTCGCCAGGATGAGGGCGATGGAGATTCCGAGTTCCACGGTATGCCAGTTCCTTCAATGCTCTGTTACGCGTGACGATTCAAACTTGCTTCTTGAGGGTACGGCCTGATGTCAAGTCGCACCCCCGGAACGACTCAGTTAGCCGGGCATATCGGAGAAACGACAGATCTTCACGATCTCCACGGCATCGATGCTGGCACCGCCCACGAGCGCGCCGTCGATATCCGGTTGAGACATGATCCCCGCTATGTTTCCCGACTTGACCGAGCCACCGTAAAGGATACGGACCGCCGAGGCCACTTCGGGGTTGTAGAGCTCCGCGAGTCGCACTCGCAGTGCCCCGCACACCTCCTGGGCGTCCTCGGGAGTGGCCACCTCGCCGGTGCCGATCGCCCACACCGGCTCGTAGGCCACCACCATCGATCCTGCCTGATCGGCCGAGATCTTGCGCAGCGCGCCGTCGAGCTGGCCGAGCGTGTAGGCGATGTGGCCGCCCGCCTGCCGCACGTCCAGCCCTTCGCCGACGCACACGATCGGGGTCAGCGAGTGGCGGAAGGCGGCCTGCGTCTTGGCGTTGACCAGGTCGTCGTCCTCGCGATGATACTGGCGCCGCTCGGAGTGCCCGGCCAGGACGAACGTACAGCCGAGCTTGGCCAGCATCGCGCCGGAGATCTCGCCGGTGTAGGCGCCGGCGTCGTGCGCGGACAGGTCCTGGGCGCCGTAGACGAGGCGGAGCTTGTCGCCGTCGATGAGCGTCTGCACGCTGCGCAGGTCCGTGAACGGCGGCAGGACCGCCACCTCGACCTTGTCGAAGTCCTTGTCATTGAGCGCGAAGGCCATCTTCTGGACCAGCGCGATCGCTTCGAGGTGGTTGAGGTTCATCTTCCAGTTGCCGGCGATGAGCGGCTTTCTCAAGTCAGTCCTCCAAGGCGGCGAGTCCGGGCAGGGTCTTGCCCTCAAGGTATTCCAGGCTCGCCCCACCACCGGTGGAAATGTGCGAGAAGCCGTCTTCCGGCAGGCCGAGCTTGCGTACGGCGGCGGCCGAGTCGCCGCCGCCGACCACGGTGAAGGCGTCGGAGGCGATCAGCGCCTCGGCCACCGCGCGGGTGCCGCCGGAGAACGCCTCGAACTCGAACACGCCCATCGGGCCGTTCCAGAAGACGGTCCTGGCGTCGGCCAGCTTGGCCGCGAACAGCTCGCGGGTCTCGGGGCCGATGTCGAGCCCCTCCCGGTCGGCCGGGATCCGCGTGGCCGGCACGACGTCGTACGGGGCGTCCTCGGCGAACCCGGTGGCGGCCAGCACGTCGACGGGCAGCACCAGGTCGACGCCGCGCTTCTCGGCCTCGGTGAGGAAGCCGCGCACCTGGTCGAGCTGGTCGGCCTGGAGCAGCGAGTTGCCGACCTCGTGGCCCTGGGCCGCCAGGAAGGTGTAGGCCATGCCGCCGCCGACGAGCAGCCTGTCGACCTTGGTCAGCAGGTTGGCGATGACGCCGAGCTTGTCGCTGACCTTGGCGCCGCCGAGCACGACCACGTAGGGGCGCTCGCTGTCCTCGGTGAGCTTCTTCAGCACCTCGACCTCGGCCACGATCAGCGTGCCCGCCGCGTGCGGCAGCAGCGCGGGCACGTCGTAGACGCTGGCGTGCTTGCGGTGCACGGCGCCGAAGCCGTCGCCCACGTAGAGGTCGGCGAGCCCGGCGAGCTGCTTGGCGAAGGCGTGGCGGGTGGCGTCGTCCTTGGACTCCTCACCCGGCTCGTAGCGCAGGTTCTCCAGCAGCGCGACCTGGCCCTCCTGGAGGGCCTCCACGGTGCTGTGCGCGCTCGGCCCGACCACGTCGGTGGCGAAGGCCACGTCCTGGCCGAGCAGCTCGCCCAAACGGACGGCGACCGGCCGCAGCGAGAACTCGGGCTTCGGCCGGCCCTTGGGCCTGCCGAGGTGGGCGCAGACGACGATCTTCGCCCCGGACTCGGCCAGGGTCCTGATCGTCGGCACAGACGCGCGGATGCGCCCGTCGTCGGTGATCGTCTCGCCGTCGAGCGGCACGTTGAGGTCGACGCGCACGAGCACGCGCCGTCCCTTCACATCAAGATCGTCTAGCTTGCGCAACTGGGTTCCTCCCGCCCGCTCGGCCGGCCTCCGATCACAGGTCCTTGCCCACCAGCTCGATGAGGTCGGCCAGGCGGTTGGAGTAGCCCCACTCGTTGTCGTACCAGCCCACGACCTTCACCTGGTTGCCGATGGCCTTGGTCAGGCCGGAGTCGAAGATGCAGGAGGCCGGGTCGGTGACGATGTCGGAGGAGACGATCGGGTCCTCGGTGTAGCTGATGATGCCCTTGAGCGGACCTTCGGCGGCGGCCTTGATCGCGGCGTTGACCTCCTCGGCGGTGACGTCGCGGCCGAGGTCGACGGTGAGGTCGGTGGCGGAGCCGGTGGGGATCGGCACGCGCATCGCGAAGCCGTCGAGCTTGCCCTTGAGCTCGGGCAGGACCAGGCCGATGGCCTTGGCGGCGCCGGTGGAGGTGGGCACCACGTTGAGGGCGGCGGCGCGGGCACGGCGCAGGTCGCTGTGCGGGCCGTCCTGCAGGTTCTGGTCCTGCGTGTAGGCGTGGATGGTGGTCATCAGACCCTTCTCGATGGTGAAGGTGTCGTGGATCACCTTCGCCATCGGGGCCAGGCAGTTGGTGGTGCAGGAGGCGTTGGAGACGATGGTGTGCCGCGCCGGGTCGTAGGCGTCGTGGTTGACGCCCATCACGATCGTGACGTCCTCGTTCTTCGCCGGGGCGGAGATGATGACCTTCTTGGCGCCGTTGTCGGCGTGCGCCCTGGCCTTGTTGGCATCGGTGAACAGGCCGGTGGACTCGACCACCACGTCGACCCCGAGGTCGCCCCAGGGCAGCTTGCCCGGGTCGCGCTCCTCGAACACCTTGATCGCCTTGCCGTCGACCGTGATCTCGTCGCTGGAGGCCTTCACCTCGTACGGCAGGCGGCCCAGGATGCTGTCGTACTTCAGCAGGTGGGCCAGCGTCGCGTTGTCGGTCAGGTCGTTGACCGCGACGATCTCGATGTCCTTGCCACTGGCGGCGACCGCGCGCCAGAAGTTGCGACCGATGCGGCCGAAGCCGTTGACGCCTACGCGGATGCTCACGGAACCGATCTCCTCGTACGTGATGGCGGGCTGATACCTCAACCCTCGAACCCTATCGGACCCAGATTGGTTTAGACCATTGCCACCCCCGCCTTGTGAATCGCCGTTAATGACGCACAATTTGCGAGGTTCGAGTAAAGTGCCCGACTCGTCGGAGTAAATTCAGGCATTCTCTGGGGGCTGAGATGTCACACAAGCGGTCCGGCCTGCTTCCCGGACTGATGATCGGGTTCCTCGCCATGCTGCTCGGCACGGCGGGGGTCGGCGCGGGCATCTTCTTCACGCCATGGCTGCCACGCTCCCTCCACACGTTCGCCGATGGGATCCCCTTCGTCATCGGCCTGTCGGTCGTGGCCGGCCTGCTGGTCGTGCAGGCGATGGTGCTGGTACGGCCAGGCGCGCGCACGCTGCCCCCGATGGCAGCCCTGTACGCCGGCGCCGCCACGGCGCTCGGCCTGACCGCGGGCCGGGCGGCGCAGGACGCCCGCTTCCCGCCGGTCGACCAGTTGCCCCAGGGCACGGCGGCCTCCTACCCGGGCCTCACCCTCGACACCTTCGTCGAGGCCGTCCCCGCTGCGGCCGCGCTCTTCCGCGACCCGCTGGAGGTCTCCTGGCTGGCGTGGACGTCCGTCGCCGCGGCCGCCCTGGTGGCCCTCACGCTCGTCACCCTGCGGGTGCGCCGGGTACGCCGCCTCGGAGCAGCCACGACCGACCCGGCGAAGGCGGTGGAGGAAGAGGAGCCGGAGTATCGGGCCCCGTTCGAGCCCCTCCAGACGTCCAAGCCCGCCTCGCGCCCGACGGGCAGCCTCTTCCTCCCGCAGGACCGCGACCCCGCCTGACCCGCCCCTCCACGTCCGCCCCGTGTGTCCCCGTCCGTCTCCCCCTGAAGGGCGGGGCACACCCGGTCCCCACGTCAGGGCGCCAGCATGTCCACCGTGAGGTTGGCCTCGGTGTTGGGGATGCCCATGTCGGAGGCGCGCTTGTCGGCCATGGCCAGCAACCGCCTGATCCGGCCCGCGATGGCGTCCTTGGTCAGCGGCGGGTCGGCGATCTGGCCCAGCTCCTCCAGGGACGCCTGCTTGTGCTCCACCCGCAGCCGCCCGGCCACCACGAGGTGCTCGGGCGCCTCGTCACCGAGGATCTCCAGCGCCCGCTGCACCCTGGCCCCCGCCGCGACCGCCGCGCGGGCCGAGCGGCGCAGGTTGGCGTCGTCGAAGTTGGCGAGCCGGTTGGCGGTGGCCCTGACCTCGCGCCGCATCCGCCGCTCCTCCCAGGCCAGCACGCTGTCGTGCGCCCCGAGCCGGGTGAGCAGCGCGCTGATGGCGTCGCCGTCGCGCACCACGACGCGGTCCACGCCGCGCACCTCCCGGGCCTTGGCGTGGATCTTCAGCCGCCGGGCCGAGCCCACCAGGGCCAGCGCCGCCTCCGGCCCCGGACAGGTGACCTCCAGCGACATGGACCGTCCCGGCTCGGTGAGCGAGCCGTGGGCGAGGAAGGCGCCACGCCAGGCCGCCTCCGCGTCGCAGGACGCCCCCGCCACGACCTGACGCGGCAGGCCGCGCACCGGGCGCCCGTGGTTGTCGATCAGCCCCGTCTGGCGGGCGAGCGCCTCACCGTCACGGTAGACGCGCACGACATAACGTGATCCCTTGCGCAGCCCGGCGGGCGCGAGCACGAGAACCTCCGCCTTGTGGCCGAACACCTCGCCGATGTCCTTGATCAACCGTCGTGCGGTCGCGTTGGTGTCGAGCTCCGCCTCGATCACGATGCGCCCGCCCACGAGATGCAGGCCGCTGGCGAACCGCAGCAGCGTGGACACCTCCGCCTTGCGGCAGCAGGGCTTCAACACCGGCAGGCGGCTCAGCTCGTCCTTCACCACACCCGTCATCGCCATAAGCGTTAGTCCTCCCCCATTCAGACCGGCTCTCAGCAGTCTCTCGCACCTTTTCGCCGCGCCGACCAGGATCAACGCTTCTGGAGGAAAATCTCGTCCAGGACGGAGGCAAGACGTCGTGGGTCATGTCTCGGGGAGCCGTCGGAGGCGGCCACGTCGGCCATGACCAGCCGCGCGCCGAACGCCGCGGCGGCCTTGTCCAGGGCGTCGAGGTCGTCGACGACTCCGGCGTCGGCGAGCACGACGTCGAGTGCCAGGCCGGGGGCGTGCTGCCTGAGCACCTCCAGGTGCTGCTGCGGGGAGAAGTCGTCGGTCTCGCCCGCCTGCGGCGCGAGGTTGAGCGTCACGAGCCTCTTGGCCGTGGTGCGGTGCAGCGCCCGGGCGAGCTCGGGCACCTTCAGGTGCGGCAGCACGCTGGTGAACCACGAGCCGGGCCCGAACACCACCCAGTCGGCCTCCAACACCGCCTCGACGGCCTCGGGCCGGGCGGGCGGGTCCTCGGGGACCAGTGTGATCGCCTGCACCCGGCCGGGGGTCAGCGCGCACGCCACCTGACCGCGCACGATGGAGATCACCCCGTCGAGCTCCACCTCGGCGACGATGTCGAGCGGCACCGACGCCATCGGCAGCACCCTGCCGTGCGCGCCGAGCAGCCGGCCCACCCAGTCGAGCCCGGCGACGGGGTCGCCGAGCAGCTCCCACAGCGCCACGATGAGCAGGTTGCCCACCGCGTGCCCGTGCAGGTCGCCCTCGCTGCGGAAGCGGTGCTGGACGACCTCGCTCCAGGTGCTGCCCCACTCGTCGTCCCCGCACAGCGCGGCCAGCGCCATCCGCAGGTCACCCGGGGGAAGGACGCCCAGCTCGCGCCTGAGCCTGCCGCTGGACCCGCCGTCGTCGGCGACGGTGACCACCGCGGTCAGTCCGTCGGTCACCGCGCGCAACGCCGACAGCGAGGCGTAGAGGCCGTGACCGCCGCCCAGGGCGACCACCTTGGGGCCGCCGGGCGGAGGCTGCGCCCTCGCCCAGGTCGACGTCCGGCTTAAGTCGCTCCCGGCCGGGCCGTGGCGTTCAGCGGTCACTCCCGCCCCACATCCCGGTGGCTCACCTGAACTTCCATGCCGCGATCTCGCAGCCGGCCGGCGACCTGCTCGGCCATGGCGACGCTGCGGTGCTTGCCGCCCGTGCAGCCGACCGCCAGCGTCGCGTAGCTCTTGCCCTCGCGCGCGTAACCGGTGGCGATGACCTGCAGAACCTCCTCGTAGGCGTCGAGGAACTCCTTGGCTCCGGGCTGGCCGAGCACGTAGTCGCGCACGGCCGGGTCCATGCCGTTCATCGGCCGCAGCTCGGGCACCCAGTGCGGGTTGGGCAGGAACCGGCAGTCGACCACGAGGTCCGCGTCGACCGGCAGGCCGTACTTGAACCCGAAGGACACCACGTTGACCCGCAGGCCGGGCCGGTCCTCGCCGCCGAAGTAGGCGACGATCTTGTTGCGCAGCTCGTGCACGTTGTGCGCGGAGGTGTCGATGACCAGATCGGCGTTGGCGCGCACCTCGCGCAGGATGCCGCGCTCGCGGGCGATGCCGTCGACCAGGCGGCCCTCGCCCTGCAGCGGGTGAGGGCGGCGCACGTTCTCGAAGCGGCGCACCAGCTCCTCGTCGCTGGCCTCCAGGAACACCACGCGGACGCGGACGCCTCTGCCCTCGAGCTCCTCGATGGCGGCGTTGAGGTCGGTGGTGAAGGCGAGGCTGCGGACGTCCACGACGGCGGCGACCTTGTCGGCCGCGAGCTTGACCTTGCCCGCCTCCTCCGCCATGGCGAACAGCAGCCCCGGCGGCAGGTTGTCGATGACGAACCAGCCGAGGTCCTCCAGGGCCTTGGCCGCGGTGCTCCGCCCCGCACCCGACATGCCGGTGACGATGACGAACGCCGGCTCGGTGGTGTTCACTGTCCCTCCCCCTTCAGGGTCGACACGATCACGTCGGCGGTGGCCGGGCCGATGCCCGGGACCTCGCAGATCTCCTCCGCGGTGGCCTCGCGCAGTTTCTTGACGGAGCCGAAGTGCTTGAGGAGCGCCTGACGGCGCGCCGGTCCGAGGCCGGGCACGCTGTCGAGCGCGCTCTCCTTCACGGACTTGGACCTCTTGGCTCGATGGTAGGTGATGGCGAACCGGTGTGCCTCGTCTCTGACGCGTTGCAGCAGGTAGAGGCCCTCGCTTGAGCGAGGCATGATCACTGGTTGGTCGTCGCTGGGCAACCACACCTCCTCCAGCCGCTTGGCCAGGCCGACGACGGCCACGTCGTCGATGCCGAGCTCGTCGAGCGCGCGCTGCGCGGCGGCGGCCTGCGGCCCGGCGCCGTCGACGACGACCAGGTTGGGCGGGTAGGCGAACTTGCGCGGCTTGCCCGTCTCGGGGTCGATGGGGCCGTGGGCGTCGTCCTCCGCGGCCAGCTCGCCGGTGGCCGAGCGCTCCTCCAGATAGCGCCTGAAGCGGCGCATGATGACCTCGTGGATCGAGGCGACGTCGCCTTCCTTGGTCTTGACGGCGAAGCGGCGGTATTCGCCCTTGCGGGCCAGGCCGTCCTCGAACACCACCATCGACGCCACGACGTTCTCGCCCTGCAGGTGGGAGACGTCGTAGCACTCGATGCGCAGCGGCGCCTGGTCCAGGTCGAGCGCGTCGGCGATCTCCTGCAGCGCCTTGCTGCGGGTGGTCAGGTCGCCCGCGCGGCGGATCTTGTGCTGGGCGAGCGACTCCTTGGCGTTGCGCTCGACGGTCTCCATCAGCGACTTCTTGTCGCCGCGCTGCGGCACCCGGACGTCCACCCGGGCCCGGCGCTGCTCCGACAGCAGCTCGACGACCGCCTCGTCGTCGGGCGGCAGCACGGGCACGAGGACCTCGCGGGGCATCGACTCGGCGCTGGCCTCGCCGTACATCTGCAGCAGGAACTGCTCGACCAGCTCGCCGGGCGTGGTCTCCTCGACCTTGTCGACCACCCAGCCGCGCTGGCCGCGGATGCGCCCGCCGCGCACGTAGAACACCTGGACGGCGGCCTCGAGCGGGTCCTCGGCCAGGGCGATCACGTCGGCGTCGGTGCTCTCGCCGAGCACGACCGCCTGCTTCTCCAGCGCCCTCTGCAGCGCCTGGATGTCGTCGCGCAGCCGGGCGGCGCGCTCGTACTCCTGCTCGGCGGCGGCCTGGCGCATGTCCTTTTCGAGGCGCTTGATGAAGCGGGTGGTGTTGCCGCCCATGAAGTCGCAGAAGTCCTCGGCCAGGTCGCGGTGCTCGTCCGGGGTCACCCTGCCGACGCACGGCGCCGAGCACTTGTCGATGTAGCCCAGCAGGCACGGCCTGCCGATCTGACCGGCCCGCTTGAAGACCCCCGCGCTGCACGTGCGCACCGGGAAGACGCGCAGCAGCAGGTCGACGGTCTCGCGGATGGCCCAGGCGTGGGAGTAGGGGCCGAAGTAGCGGGTGCCCTTGCGCTTGGCGCCGCGCATCACCTGCACGCGCGGGAAGTCGTCGCCCATGGTGACCGCGAGGTAGGGATAGGACTTGTCGTCGCGGTACTTCACGTTGAAGCGCGGGTCGAACTCCTTGATCCAGGAGTATTCGAGCTGCAGCGCCTCGACCTCGGTGCCGACGACCGTCCAGTCGACGTCGGCGGCGGTGGTCAGCATGGACTGCGTGCGCGGATGCAGGGCGGAGAAGTCGGCGAAGTAGGAGTTGAGCCGCTGGCGCAGGCTCTTGGCCTTGCCGACGTAGATCACTCGGCCGTGGGCGTCGCGGAACCGGTAGACCCCGGGGGAATCGGGGATGGAGCCTGGTCTGGGCCGGAAACTCAAGGGGCTGCCCGCTGATCTCGCCACGATTCCAGCCTAATGGCCCGCACCGACAAGGTTGCCCGCCGTACGTTCGACCAGGTACGGCGGGCGGCCGGGCTCAGGCGAGCGTGATCTGGTCGCCGTCCACCTTGATCTCCTGCGCGGCGAGCGGCTCGGTCGCGGGCCCCTGGGCCACCGAACCGTCCGCGATCTTGAACTTGCTGCCGTGACACGGGCAGTTGATGGTTTCGTTCTCGACGCTGGCCACCGCGCAGCCCTTGTGCGTGCAGGTCGCGCTGAAGGCCTTGAACTCGCCCGCCGTCGGCTGGGTCACCACGATCTTCTGGTCCTTGAAGATCGTGCCGCCGCCGACGGGGATGTCGGCGGTCTTGGCCAGCTCTCCGCCGGCCGCCGCGGCGCTCGACGAGGACGGCGAACCGGCCGCCGGCGCACTCGCGGAGGGCGCGGCGGCCGGAGTCTCGCCGCAGGCGGTCAGGGCCAGCGCCAGGCCACCCACACCGACGCCGGCGATCACTGTTCTACGGCTCTGAAGGTCTTGTCCCATGCGGCATACCCAAGCGCACGCACGTGAGAAATTGATGAATAACGCCTTAGGCCAGCCTGATCTTGCCTCCCGACACATTGATCTTTTTCTCTGCGAGCGGCTCGCCGGCGGGGCCCTGGGCCACCGAACCGTCCTCGATCTTGAACTGGCTGCCGTGGCAAGGGCAGTTGATCACACCGTTCGAGACGCTGGCCACCGTGCAGCCCTGATGGGTGCAGGTCGCGCTGAACGCCTTGAACTCCCCCTCCGTCGGCTGGGTGATGACCAGCTTCTGGCTCTCGAATATCTTGCCGCCACCGCTGGGAATGTCGCTGATGTCGGCGAGCGCCTTCGGCGCCTTGGCCTTCTTCTTCGGAGCGGCTGACGACGCCTCGTCGCCGGCGGGCTCTTCGGCCGGATCCACCACCGCCTCGGTAGTGGGCGAACCATAGCTGGCACAGGCGGTCAGAACCGCAGCCAGCCCGGCGCCTCCGGCTCCGAACACCACCGCCCGGCGCGTCGATTCGGTCATGGTGCGTCCTCCCAGGTATTGGGTTTCACTTCAGGTACGTCCAGCTCCCCGATGCCGGTTCAGCCTGGCGTCTCCCAATCCGCCGCACCACGCACATTTACCTGTTCAGACCACCACGATGCCGTCGCCCTCGACCCTGACCTGATAGGCGATCAACGAGCCGGTCGCGGGCCCCGTCATCACCTGACCGGTGTCGGCGGCGAACTCGCTGCCGTGGCACGGACACCTCATGACGTTGTCCTCGGGCGATCCGACCGAGCATCCGCGATGCGGGCAGAGCGCGCTGAACGCCTTGTAGACGCCCGCCGTCGGCTGGGTCACGACGATCTTCCACTTGCGCACCACCGTGCCGCCGCCGACGGGCACCTCGGCCGTCTTGGCGATGACCTGCCCCTTGATCCCGGGCACCTGCTTGGCCTCCGCGTCCCCCGTGCCGCACCCGGCGACCGCCAGCCCGCAGGCCGCCACTCCGGCGGCTCCCAGCACCTCGCGGCGCCCGATCGCGGGCATGGCGAAGCCCCCCTCAGCAACCGTCATCGTCGCCGACCCCTCCGCGTCTCCGCTGACCCCCTGCAGGTCAGACCGTTACCGTCGTTTCACCCTAGGGGCCGTACCCCTCGGTCCCGTCAGCGGGTGGTCGGCGGTCGGTCAGCGACGGCCGGGACGCCTGGGGGCATGACGGCCCTCACCGGCCCGCGCTGGCGGTGACGTCCCCGGGCGGCGGTGGCGTTCGTCCCGCCGTCCGGTCGTGCCGTCCCTGCACGTGGGCCGCGAATGGCCGGACGGCGCAGGTACGCCGGGCACCGCGGTGGTCGTGACCATGTCGATCATCGCCGGCCGTTGCCCGAGCTCGACGTTCCACGGGGACGAGGGGCCGCCGGTCAGCGCGGGTCCGACCGGCAGGGCTCGGTGCCGCACACGTCCACCACGACCCCCGTCTTGAGGAAGATCGCCTTCTGGAGCTGCGCGGCCGGGGTGCGCCGGGGGTCCTCGTGCGGATCGGTGCCGTGGGTGCCCTCGACGGGCGGGGTGTTGGTCAGCGGCGGCGCGGGGGTCCCGCTGTCCCAGATGACCAGCGCCGACCCGGGGTGCGCGCCGCGGAAGCCCCGCAGCCCCCAGTAGGGCGTCGCGTCGGGAGAACGGCCGGGCGCCAGCGCCGGCGTCCGCAGCCGGGCGCCGATGGTCCGGGCCTGCACGTCGGCGGTGACGGTGGCCACCTGGTGGTCGCCGAAGGCCACCTGCATGAGCACGCGGTGCCGGGGCGTCCCCGGATACGGGTCGCCGGTCATGTGCGCGGCGTAGCCGTCGGCCTCGCCGCGGTCCCACAGCATCTGCATGAGGGCGAGGATGAGCTGCTGGTCCAGCCGGTCGGGGTAACTCCGGTCGAAGGCCGCCTGGAAGGGCGCCGCGTCGGAGCTGCGGTTGAACAGGGTGCTGTAGTTCATGCCGGTCACCCCGAGCGAGCCGTGCCGGATGTCCTTAGACAGGGCGACCAGCGCGCCGCCGAGGATGCCGCCCTGGCTGTTGCCGTCGAAGACCAGATCCTGGCGGACGTCGACGAGCGGCCTGCCGGCGGCCGTGCGGAACGCCGGATGGGCGACGAACCCGTCCTTCGCGGTCATGGCGCGGCCCAGGAACATGAAGTTGAGGAATCCCTGCTGCGTACGATCAGGAACGGTGTGGAACCGCGACATGTCAGCAAATGTCGCGATGACGTTGGGGATGTCCTCGTCGGCCATGCCGATCCACTTGGTGGCGCAGAACGCGAAGCCGTGCCGCTGGGCCATGGTCTTGACGTTGCCCGCGCCCACCTCCGTCTGCCTGCCAAGCAGCCCGTGGCCGTAGAGGGACGGCCTGGCCGGGCGGGTGAAGGCGACACGCGGGATCTCGCAGCGGAACGGCGCCGCCTGCTCGTTGCCCGGCAGCCTGGCCGGACGCCCGTCGGGCCCGTAGTGCATCCCCGAGCCCGGCGGCCCGCCGGGCTGGTCGAGGTAACTCGGCACGCGGACGACGCCCTCGACGCGGCGCGCGATCTCGTCGTCCTGCTCGGCCGTGAAGTCGGTGACGGAGGTGACCTCGAAGGCCGGCGACCGCCCGCCGAGCTCGCCCAGGGCCTCGTCCCGCATCGCCAGCGCCCGGCCGGCCAGGCCCCGCTCGCTCGCCACCGTGAAGTCCCAGGCGAGGTGGAGCCCGTCGCGGCCGACGCCGTGCCGGCGCAGCCCGGCCAGCGCCGGCTGGAGCTGCCGCTGCCGTTCGCGCAGCTCGTGGCCCGGCGGCAGCTGCGCGCCGGCGATCGCGGCGAAGGCCGGACCGGCCGGGATCGGCGCCCCGGAGGCGTCGCGGAGGCCGCGCAGCGCGACCGCGTAGCGGTGGCCCTCGCGCAGGTTGCGGGCCGGGCGCACGATCAGCGCCTGACGCCCGGTCGGCGCGCCCGCGTCCAGCTCCGCCCAGTACGGCCAGCGCTCGCCGGTGGTGAGGTCGAGCAGCACGATCGGCGCGTGCCTGTCCAGCGACCTGCCGATGTCGGTGATCGGCGCCGCCCCGGTCCTGGCCAGGTCGAGGCCCGGCACCAGGGCCAGGAGCATCGAGCCCGGTGAGAAGCCGTCGCCGCGGTTCCACTCGGCCGGCGCGATCGGCACCCCGGCGGCCGACCTGGGCATCGCCTCGGTGGGGAAGGCGACGCGGCGGCCGGTGGCGGTGCCGCCGTCGGCGACGGTGAAGAAGTCGTTGGGGAACGGCAGCAGGCAGGCGCCGGGGTCTATCGGGTCGCACCCGGCGGCGGCGCCCGTGGAGGACTGCGCGGGCGCCGGCGTCGACGCCACGACGAGCACGAGGGCGGCCAGCGGCGCCAGGAATCGGGCAACGGCTCGCAAGGGCACCTCGGGGAGCGGCGTGGACGGGGGCGTACCGATGATCAGCCACCGTCATGGCCGCGTCAATGGCCTTCACCACCGCCGTTCGAGGTTTGTGACGGGTCACAGCGACGGCCGGTCGACTTTGCCGTCCCGTCCAATTCACAGGAGGCCGCGAACGGCTCATCGTGTGCTGCGAACGCCCTCACGCATGCTGGGAGTCGCCATGCAGCGCCGTACGTTCCTCCGCACGGTCTCCGCCGGCCTGGGAGCCGTGGCCTTCTCCGGCGCGCTCTGGCAGGAAGCGGCCCTGGCCGGGGTGACGAGGGTGGTGCGGGGAGCCGGCCCCTACGGTCCGCTCGGCCCGCCGGACGGCAACGGTATGGCGCTGCCCGCCGGTTTCACCGCCCGCGTGGTGGCCAGGTCCGGCCGCCAGGTCGGCGGCATCCTGTGGCACCCGGCGCCTGACGGCGGGGCCTGTTACGCCGCGGGGACCGGCTGGATCTACGTGTCCAACTCCGAGGTCCCGCTGATCGGCGGCGCCTCGGCGCTCAGGTTCCGGGCCGACGGCTCGATCGAGCGGGCCTACCGGATCCTGAACGGCACCAACCTCAACTGCGCCGGCGGCAGCACGCCGTGGAACACCTGGCTGTCCTGCGAGGAGATCTTCCGCGGCCGCGTCTACGAGACCGACCCGTACGGCGCGCGCGGCGCCCAGGCCCGCCCCGCCATGGGCCGGTTCAAGCACGAGGCCGCCGCCTGCGACCCCGACCGGCAGGTCATCTATCTCACCGAGGACGAACAGGACGGCTGCTTTTACCGGTTCACCCCCACCACCTGGGGCGACCTGTCGAGCGGGCGGCTGGAGGTGCTGTGCGGCACGGACCAGGTCGAATGGCGTCCCGTCCCCGACCCGTCCCCCGCCGTGCTGGAGAGGCAGACCCGCCACCAGGTGAGCGCCGCCCGCCACTTCGACGGCGGGGAGGGCTGCCACTACGCGGGCGGCGTCTGCTACTTCACCGCCAAGGGCGACCGCAAGGTGTGGGCGTACGACGCCGCGCGGCAGACGCTGGGCTCGGTCTACGACGGTGGCGGCACGCTCGACGGCGTCGACAACATCACCGGAGCGGCCTCCGGCGACCTCTATGTGGCCGAGGACGGCGGCAACATGGAGATCAACATCATCGCCCCTGACGGCGTGGTGGCGCCCGTGATGCGGCTCGACGGCCAGGGCGAGTCCGAGATCACCGGACCGGCGTTCTCCCCCGACGGCACCCGCCTGTACTTCTCCTCGCAGCGCGGCACCAGCGGCAACATCGCCGGCACCGGCGGCATCACGTACGAGGTGACCGGTCCCTTCCGCCACTGACCCCCGTCCCGCACCTCTTCCTCCCCCCTCGCCGTGCGTCACGGCGGCGGCCCACCCCCCACAGCTCCCTGAAGGGTGCCCTCACATGGTCCGACGAACGATGGTCGCGCTGGCCGCGGCCCTGCTGCTGCTCGGCATCGCTCCCCCCGCCCACGCCGCCGCCGAGGCGTACGTGGCCCTCGGCGACTCGGCGGCGTCCGGCCCGCTCGTACCCGACCAGGTCATCCCCGACCTGGGCTGCTGGCGCTCCAACCGCAACTACGCGCACCTCACCGCCCGGGCCATCGGGGCCGCGTCCTTCCGTGACGTCACCTGTTCGGGCGCCAAGACCCGCGACATGTACACGGCACAGGGCACGGACCTCGGCTCGGTGCCGCCCCAGCTCGACGCCTTACGCCCGGACACCACGCTGGTGACGGTGCAGATCGGCGCGAACGACGTCGGCCTGACCGGTTTCATCGAGGATTGCCTGAACCTCCTGCCGCCTCCGGTCGGCGACGCCTGCTATGACGACTACACCGACCCGAACGGGCAGGACACCTGGCGGCTCAAGACGGACGCACTGCGCCCGACGCTCACCACGCTCATCGGCGACATCCGGGCCCGATCGCCCCAGGCCAGGATCTTCGTGGTGGGATACGCCACCTACGCCCGCCCCAACGGCTGCTACCCGCGCGTCCCCATCATCAAGCGGGACGCCAACTACATCCGCGCGACCCTGCAGTACTTCAACCAGATGCTGGCCGAGCAGGCGGCCGCGGCCGGCGTGGGCTTCGTCGACCTGCAGACTCCGAGCGTGGGCCACGATCCCTGCGCCTCCCCGGGCGTGCGGTGGATCGAGCCCTACGTCCCGGCGGCGCCCGCCGCCCCGTTCCACCCCAACGCGCTGGGGATGCGCAACTTCGCCACCGTGGTGACGGCGGCCGTGACCTCCTGACCCGCTGACCCGCCCCGGCCGCCCGGCGGCCGGGGCTCACCTGGAAGCGGGCTGATCACCGGCGAGTTTGCGGCGGGCGGCCAGGGCCGCCCCGATGCGCTGTAACTGCGCCGGTTCCATCGGATCGAGCCCGGTCAGGCTCACCGCCCGGCGAAGCCGGTAGTCGACGGTGTTCGGGTGCACGTGCAGCAACTCAGCGGTGCGCCGCCGGTCCAGCCCGGTGTCCAGGTACGCCTTGAGCGTGCGCAGCAGGTCCGGATTGCCGAGCAGCGGATCGAGCAGCCCGGCGAGCCCGACCATCGCCTCGCTGGGCCGGGTCAGCTGGTATTCGAGCAACACGTCGGTGAGCCGGTACGCGCCGGGCGGACGCCCGAAGGACCGCACCACCTCCAGCACCTCTTCGGCCAGCTTCGCGGCGGCGGGCACCCGGGCAGGCTCGGCCCACTCCGCCGCGCCCCACACCGGCACGCCGGCGGCCCGTCCCGCGGCCTGCACCATGTCGGCGACCTCGCACCAGCCCGGCCCCTGCCCGGTCAGCGGCACCAGCACGAGCCCGCCGGTGGCGTCCAGCACCGACACCACCTGCTCGGCCGCGTGCCGCTGGAAGGCCGCGCGGAGGCGGTGCAGCTTGCGCCGCCCGGCGATCGCGCCGCCCGGCTGGTCCGGCCCCTCGTCCGCGTGCGCGCCGAGCGCGGTGGCCACCACCAGATATCGGGGGGCGAGCCGGACCCCGGCCAGCGCCGCCCGGTCCCCCGCCAGCAGCGCCGTGACGGTGGCGTGCATCGCGTGCTGCTCCTGGCTGAGCATGACCTCGCGCTCCTCCAGGTACGCCGCGCAGACGGCAGAGGTCACCGACCCGGTATAGGAGAGGATCAGCCGGTTGGCCGCCAGCACGTCGTCGAGGTCCCCCGGCCCGGCGGCGGCGAACAGGTGCTCCCACACCCGCGTCACGCCCAGGTGGTAGGCGGCCAGCAACGCGTCGAGCGGCACCCCCTCCTGGGCGCGCCGCGCCGCGGACGAGCGCAGCGGCGCCAGCTCGGCCCGCGTCGGCGCCCGCCGGTCGCGGAACATGTCGCAGATCATCCGCAGGTTGTGCTCGGTGATCCGGGTGATGTCGCCGTCGAGCTCCTCCCGAGGCAGCCGCCGGTAGAGCGGGATCTCCTCGGCGAAAGCGCTGACCAGCTGCCTGGCCAGGCGCACGAGCCGCCCCTCCAGCAGCTCGTGCACGGGACACCCGCCCAATGAGAGCGGCCGCGGCGCATCAGCTGACACGGTCAGACCCTGTCAAACCCCCCGTCGGTAGACAAGGCCCACCCGCACCGGCGCCGCGGCTAGACGGAAAGGATCTTGCGCAGGAAGCGGCCCGTGTGGCTCTCGTCCACCAGCGCCACCTCCTCCGGCGTGCCGGCCGCGACCAGGGAGCCGCCGCGCGAGCCGCCTTCGGGACCCATGTCGATGACCCAGTCGGCCGTCTTGATGACGTCGAGGTTGTGCTCGATGACGATGACGGTGTTGCCGCCGTCGACCAGCCGTCCGAGCACCCCGAGCAACCTGCGGATGTCCTCGAAGTGCAGGCCCGTGGTGGGCTCGTCGAGGACGTAGATGGTCCGCCCGGTCTGCCGGCGCTGCAGCTCGGAGGCGAGCTTGACGCGCTGCGCCTCGCCGCCGGACAGCGTGGTGGCCGGCTGGCCGAGCCGTACGTAACCCAGGCCGACGTCGTTGAGCGTCTGCAGATGACGCTTGATCGCCGGGATCGCGTCGAAGAAGGACAGCGCCTCCTCGATCGGCATGTCGAGGACCTCGGCGATCGTCTTGCCCTTGTAGTGGACTTCCAGCGTCTCCCGGTTGTAGCGGGCGCCGTGGCAGACCTCACAGGGGACGTAGACGTCGGGCAGGAAGTTCATCTCGATCTTGATGGTGCCGTCGCCGGCGCACGCCTCGCAGCGCCCGCCCTTGACGTTGAAGCTGAACCTGCCCGGCTGGTAGCCGCGCACCTTCGCCTCGGTGGTGGCCGCGAACAGCTTGCGCACATGGTCGAACACGCCGGTGTAGGTGGCGGGGTTGGACCTCGGGGTGCGGCCGATCGGCGACTGGTCGACGTGGACCACCTTGTCGACCTGGTCCATGCCGTTGATGCGCGAGTGGCGGCCGGGCACCGTGCGGGCGCCGTTGAGCTCCTTGGCCAGCGCGTTGTAGAGGATGTCGTTGACCAGGGTGGACTTGCCGGAGCCCGATACTCCCGTGACCGCGGTGAACACGCCGAGCGGGAAGTCGATGTCGACCCCCTGGAGGTTGTGCTCGCGCGCGCCCTTGACGGTGATCTGGCGCTTCTTGTCGCGCTTGCGGCGCTTGGCGGGGATCGGGATGCTCCTGCGACCGGACAGATACTGGCCGGTCATGGACTCCTCGCTGGCCAGCAGGTCCTGGACCGTGCCGGAGACGACCACCTGGCCGCCGTGCTCGCCGGCGCCGGGGCCGATGTCGACCACCCAGTCGGCGGCGGCGATGGTGTCCTCGTCGTGCTCGACCACGATGAGCGTGTTGCCCATGTCGCGCAGCCTGACGAGCGTGTCGAGCAGCCGCATGTTGTCGCGCTGGTGCAGGCCGATGGACGGCTCGTCGAGCACGTAGAGGACGCCGACGAGGCCGGAGCCGATCTGCGTGGCCAGCCGGATGCGCTGCGCCTCGCCGCCGGCGAGGGTGGCGGCGGCCCGGTCCATGGTGAGGTAGTCGAGGCCGACGTCGAGCAGGAAGCCCATGCGGGCGTTGATCTCCTTGACCACCCGCTCGGCGATCTGCATGTCGCGGTCGGACAGCTTGAGCTCGGCCAGGAACTTCGCGCACTCGCCGATCGACATGCCGGACACGTCGGCGATCGACCTGTCGGCGACCTTGACGGCCAGAGAGACCGGCTTGAGCCTGGCCCCTCTGCAGGTCGGGCAGGGGATCTCGCGCATGTAACCCTCGAACCGCTCGCGGGTCGCGTCGCTCTCCGCCTCGGCGTGCCTGCGCTGCACCCAGGGGATGACGCCCTCGTAGGTGGTGTAGTAGGAGCGCTGGCGGCCGTAGCGGTTGCTGTAGCGGACGTGGACCTGCTCGTCGTGGCCGAACAGCAGCGACTTCTGCGCCTTCTTGGGCAGCCTGTCCCACGGCGTGTCGAGGGTGAAGCCCATGGTGTGGCCGAGCGCCTCGACGAGCCGGACGAAGTATTCGCTGGTGTGGCCGCCCGACCAGGGATGCAGCGCGCCGTCGCCGAGCGTGCGCTCGGGGTCGGGCACGACCAGGTCGGGGTCGACCTCCATCTTGGTGCCGAGGCCGGTGCACTCGGGACAGGCGCCGAACGGCGAGTTGAAGGAGAACGAGCGCGGCTCCAGCTCCTCGAACGACAGGTCGTCGTAGGGGCAGTAGAGGTGCTCGGAGTAGAAGCGCTCGCGGCTCGGGTCGTCCTCGGGCAGGTCGACGAACTCCAGGGTGATCGTGCCGCCGGACAACAGCAACGCGGTCTCGACCGAGTCGGTGAGCCTGCGCCGCGCCGACTCCTTGACCGAGAGGCGGTCGACGATGACCTCGATGTCGTGCTTCTCGTACTTCTTGAGCGTCGGCGGCTCCTCCAGCCGTACGACGACGCCGTCGACCCTGGCCCGGGCGAAGCCCTTGGTCTGCAGCTCGCGGAAGAGCTCGCCGTACTCGCCCTTGCGGCCCCTGACGACGGGGGCCAGCACCTGGAACCTGGTGCCCTCGTCGAGGTCCATCACGCGGTCGACGATCTGCTGCGGCGTCTGCCTGGCGATCGGGCGCGCGCAGACCGGGCAGTGCGGCTTGCCGATGCGGGCCCACAGCAGCCTGAGGTAGTCGTAGACCTCGGTGATCGTGCCGACGGTGGAGCGGGGGTTCTTGCTCGTCGCCTTCTGGTCGATCGACACCGCCGGTGACAGGCCCTCGATGAAGTCGACGTCGGGCTTGTCCATCTGACCGAGGAACTGGCGGGCGTAGGCCGACAGCGACTCGACGTAACGCCGCTGGCCCTCGGCGAAGATGGTGTCGAAGGCCAGGCTCGACTTGCCCGAGCCGGACAGGCCGGTGAAAACGATCAGAGCGTCTCGCGGCAGGTCGAGCGAGACGTCCTTCAGATTGTGCTCTCGTGCACCACGCACGATCAGGCGGTCTGCCACGGCGATCCCGGAAGTCGAAAGGCGGATAGGTCCACGGGGGATGGTAGACGGGGGCTCCGACAAATTCGGCAGGGCCGACTCCGCCCTGGCGGAAATCCGTCCCTGTCAGATTACGGCCTACTCCCGCCCCGGCAGGAGGCCTTTAGCTTTCAACCCCGCGACCTGCGCTTTTATGCCCACGGTCGGGCCCGCCGTCCCACTGCACACCCATGCCGCCCCCAACCGAGCCCATCGCAGCGGCCATGTCCATCACACCGGCCCTGCCCCCGACGCCTACGGTCATGCCCGTCACCCGCTGCGGCCCCGCTGACCGCACATGATGAAATATCGGTCCATGACCGTCCTCCCGAGACTGCAGGCCGAGATGGCCGAGGCGAGCGACCTGCTGCTGGACACCGCCGCCTCCCTCTCCGACGGCGACATCCTCGCGCCGTCCCGCCTGCCCGGCTGGACCAGGGGCCACGTGCTCGTCCACGTGGCCAGGAACGCCGACAGCTACGTCAACCTGCTGACCTGGGCCAGGACGGGCGTCGAGACCCCGCAGTACGCGAGCGCGGCAGCGCGTGAGTCCGAGATCGAGGCCCGCGCCGCCCTGTCCGCCGCCGAGCACGTCCGCGACCTCAAGGAAAGCGCCGCCCGCCTGGACGCCGAGATCCGCGACCTGCCCGAGACGGCGTGGCGGGCCCTGGTCGCCGGCATGCGCCCGCCCGCGCATCCCGCCTGGTACGTCGTGGTCAGGCGGCTGCGCGAGCTCGGCATGCACCACGTCGACCTGGGCGCCGGCTACGGCCCGGCCGACTGGCCGGAGGAGTTCGTCCGCAGGGAGCTGCACGACTGCCTCCTGTCCTGGCCGTACGAGCGCAGCACCATCGGCGCGGTGCACTTCACCGATCCGTCCGTCCAGCCGTGGCACGACCTCGGGCCGGGCCCCGCGGTGGCCGGCGCCCCGGCCGACATGCTGGCCTGGCTCACCGGCAGGTCGTCGGGCGAGGGGGTTAGGGTGGTAACAGAGGGGCGGTCGTGCCTGCCTGGCACGGCGGGCGCGGAGCTACCGCCGCCACCGCCGTGGCTGACGATGCCCGCCCCCGCTGACCTGCCCGTGACGCCCCCGAAGGACTACCCATGACCTACACAGGCGACGTCCAGGTCGGCGGCCCCGCCGATGTGCGAGAGCTGCCCGGCCTGACGATCTACAAGCTCGCGGTCGGCCCGTACGACAACAACTCCTACCTGCTGCGCTGCACCGAGACGGGCGACGGCCTGCTCATCGACGCGGCCGCCGAGGCCGACCGTCTGCTCGCCCTGATCGCCGACCAGCCGATCAGCGCCATCGTCACCACCCACCAGCACGGCGACCACTGGCAGGCCCTTGAGCAGGTGAGCAAGGTGACGGGCGCGCAGATCCTGGCCCACTCCCTGGACGCCTCCGCCCTCCCGGTCCGGGTGGACCGCACGATCGAGCACGGCGACCGCATCACCGTGGGCGCCGTCACCCTCGAGGCCATCCACCTGCGCGGCCACACTCCCGGCTCGATCGCCCTCCTCTACGACGACGGCGACAACGGCCGGCACCTCTTCACCGGCGACTCCCTGTTCCCCGGCGGCGTGGGCAACACCCAGAAGGACCCCGAGCGCTTCGAGCAGCTCTATACGGACGTGGTCGAGCGCATCTTCGACCGCCTTCCGGACCAGACCTGGGTCTACCCCGGCCACGGCAAGGACACGACGCTGGGCGCCGAGCGCCCCTCCCTCCCGGAGTGGAAGTCCCGGGGCTGGTAGCTCGTTCCAGACGCTGGGGGCCGAGCCGGGAAGAGCTCGTTCGTGTCCGCGGACGGACGGTCACCGGCGGGCCAGCACGCGGATGATCCGTTCGGCGGCCAGCGCCGGGTCGTCGGCGATCCCCACCAGCTCGCCCCACGACCATCGGTAGAACCACCCGTCGGGCAGTGGCACGCAGTCCACGGTCTCGGCGAGCAGTGCCGTGTCGGGATCGCTGATCCGCAGCATGGGCGGGTTGGCGCGCAGGATCGCGGTCAGCCCGTGCTGCTCCAGCTCCGTGGCCAGTTTCCCGAGGAAGTACGTGCGCGTGTGTTCGCGCGGCGTGACCGGCATGAGTCCATCAAATCCGATGGCACCGCGAAAATCCCGTCCATCGCGGTGCCCGATCCGGATCAGTGGCCGATGCGCTCGGCCTCCCGGCGGAGTTCGCGCTTGTAGAAGAGCACGCGCAGGGGGATGGCGGCGACCAGCACGATCTGCATGGTCGCACCGATCTTGATAGGCATGTCGCCACCCTCGGGCCAGGCGACCCAGAAGGTGAGGAACGCCACGTTGATCATGATCCATACGAGGACGCCGGCCGCGAGCTGGCCCTTCGGCTTGGGGTACTCGATGCGGCTGACCATCAGCCAGGCCACGCCCAGCACGGCCAGCAGCGACCACACGCTCGGCTCGAACAGCAGCACGATCGAGATCACGGTCATCGCGCCCATCGGGATGGGCAGGCCCATGAAGTCGCCGCTCTTGGTCTTGACGCAGGCGAACCGCGCCAGCCGTACGACACCGGCGACGAGGACGGCCGCGGCCGCGGCCACCACCGCCGCGAAGGGCACCTGCTGGGTGAACCCGCCCCAGATCACGACCATGAACGCGGGCGCGAACCCGAAGCTGATCACGTCGGCGAGGTTGTCGAGCTCGGCGCCCATGGCGGAGGCGCGGAAGCGCCGCGCGACCAGGCCGTCGAACAGGTCGCAGGTGGCGCCGATGAGCAGCAGCACCACCGCCGTGGCGAAGTAGCTCGGAGCGGGCGTGAAGTTGCCGTCGGTCCTGAGGGCCTCGATCGCCGAGGCGGCCAGGACGCACACGGCGAGGAACCCGCACAGGGCGTTGCCCAGCGACAGGGAGTCTGCGGCGGACAGGCGGAACGCCTTTCCGACAGGACCTCGAGGCTCTTCCTCTTCGGCCTGCCAGCCGCCGGCGTCAGCCGTGGTCAATTCTGGTCACCCCCGCAACTGTCTTCTCGCCCACGGAGACCGCGGGCGAGATCCCTTCGGGAAGGTAGATGTCGACCCTGGAACCGAACCTGATCAGCCCGATCCTCTCGGCGCGCGTGACCTTGGCGCCGGCGCTCATGTACGGCACGATCCTGCGCGCCACCGCGCCCGCGATCTGCACCATCTCGATGTCACCGAGCGCGGTTTCGAAATGCCACACCACGCGTTCGTTCTGGTCACTGTCCTTGTTGAAAGCCGGCAGGAACCCACCTGCCACATGCTGCACGGACGCGACATTTCCCGCAAGAGGTGCCCGATTGACGTGGACATTCAGCGGGCTCATGAAGATCGCGACCCGGGTACGGCCGTCGGGCCACGGGTCGACGCTCTGCACGACGCCGTCGGCGGGTGACAGGATCCGCCCCTCGCCCGGTGTGCGATCGGGGTCGCGGAAGAACCAGAGCATCGCGCCGGCCAACGCTCCCAGCGGCACCGCCGCGAGCGACCACCGGCGGTCCCGTCGCGTCAGCAGCGCGGTGGCGGCCGCCGTGGCCACCGTCGGGAAGAGCCACGGGGAGACCCCGCGTGCGAGCCTTACACGGCTCGACTTTGCAGAATCGACTGACACGTACAACCTTCGATGGTGACTGGACTGGGCGCTTTGCCGTGATGTTACAGAACTCGCAACTATGACACGACGCAACTACACAAGCAAAGCGCCTCGAAAGCCGTTTCGCTAGACCTGCTCCGATTGGGTTTGCTCGCTCTTGCGTGCGTCAACGCGGGCCTTGACCAGGCTCGCCACGGTGGTGACGACCATGGTCACACCGATGACCGTGAGCGAAACCCAGATGGGGATCTGTGGCGCCCAGGGAACCCCGCTGGCGTGCAGAGCCTCCAATACCAGCTTAACCCCGATGAAGCCCAGGATGAACGCCAAACCGTAGCTGATGTACACGAGACGCTGCAGCAGCCCGCCGAGCAGGAAGTAGAGCTGGCGGAGCCCCATCAGGGCGAAGGCATTGGCGGTGAAGACGATGAACGGGTCCGTGGTGAGGCCGAAGATGGCCGGGATGGAGTCGAGGGCGAAGAGCAGGTCGGTGCTGCCGATGGCGATCATCACGATCAGCATGGGGGTGACCATGCGCCTGCCGTCGATCTTGACGGTGATCTTCGAGCCGACGTAGGTCTCAGTGGTGGGGAAGGCCCTGCGCACCCAGCGGAGCAGGATGTTCTCGTTGAAATCATCCTCGTCGTTCCTGAGGTGGTCACGGATGATGGTGATCGCCGTGTAGACCAGGAATGCGCCGAAGACGTAGAAAAGCCAGCTGAACCGCTCGAGCGCGGCGGCGCCGAGGGCGATGAAGATGCCGCGCATCACCAGTGCCAGGAGGATGCCGACGAGCAGCACCTTGTGCTGATAGATCCGCGGCACCGCGAAGCGGCTCATGATGATGAAGAAGACGAACAGGTTGTCGACGCTGAGGCTGTATTCGGTGATGTATCCGGCGAAGAACTCACCGGCCTTCACCCCTCCAGACGTGATCCAGAGAATCACTCCGAAGATCACGGCCAGGGCCACGTAGAAGGAGACCCAGTAACCGGCCTGGCGCATCGAGAACTCGCGCGCCTCGCCACGGTCGACGATCCACAGGTCGACCGCCAGAACCAGCAGGAGACCGCCGATCACGACGGCCCAAGCCCACCAGGGTTCGCTCATGCTGTATTACCTCCGGCATACACGACGGATTGCCGGAGGTCTCTCCCGCCCGCCTGACACGCGGACCGGCAGCCCCGGGGGCCCCGTGGAGCGGGGCTGCACCGTGATGACGAGGCTGCCGCGAAGGGATACTCCCCTCCCTTAACGCACGCAGTATACGAGAACGCGTAAGCCCCACCTAATCACTGGTCCGGGCCCGACCGGCCGTAGACCTCCAGGACGCTCCGGAGAGCGTCGTCCTCCCGGGGCAGCTCGGCGCCACGCCGGGCCGCCAGCGCGGCCCATCTCGCCGCCGCGTCCGGGTCGTCGATCAGATCCTGTACGGCGGAGCGCAGGGCGGCCGCGTCCCCGTAGGGCACGAGCACGCCGGCGTCACCGACGAGCGCCGGGACCCCGCCGACGGCCGTCGCCACGACCGGGCGGCCTGCCATGAGCGTCTCGCTGAGACTGAGCGGCTGTCCCTCCCATCTGCTGGCCCAGACCGCCACGGTGGCGGCGGCGAGCAGGTCGGGCACGTCATCCCGGTTCCCCGGCAGCAGCACGGGCAGTCGCTCGCCGTCGATCCTGCGCTGCAGCTCCGCCCGCAACGGCCCTTCTCCGGCGATCACGAACAGGGGGTCGCGCCCGCCGGGCCATGGCCCGGCGGCGGCGTCGAGGAGGGTTTCGAGCCCCTTCTGCTGGGCGAGCCGGGCGATCGCGAGCACGATGGGCCGCTCCCCCGCGCCCAGTTCGGCCCTGACTTCGGCCGGCGTTCGACCGGCGGGGCGCGGCACCGGGGCGGGCACCACCGCGGGTCGCACGTCCCGCGCGCCGAGCGCGCTCATCCGCTCGCCCAGATCGGGTGAGACGACCAGCACGTGGTCGGCCCTGCGCGCCACGATCCGCTCCAGCACCGTGTAGACGGCCCCGACGGTCCCGCCGGCGGTGAGCGCGTTGTGCAGGGTGACGACCAGCCTCGGCCCGCCCCGCCCCGGCCTGGCCAGCGCGGCCAGCGCCCCCGCCCGCAGCCCGTGGGCGTGCACCACGTCGGCTCCTCCGGTCAGTCGCCTGATCGCCAGGATGGAGCGCAGGTCGTTGACCGGACTCGGCCGATCGGAGACGAGCACCTCGGCGAAGCGGGCACCCGCCGCGCCGAACCCGAACCGCTCCTCCACGCTGCGCGGCCCCACCACCAGCACGCGATGCCCGAGCCGCGCCAGGCCGCCGGCCAGCATCCGCACATGCCGCCCGGTGCCTCCCGACGTGGTCCCCATCACGAAAGCCACCCGCACAGCCACTCCTCACTCTCAACCGACCGTCCAGCCCAGCCGAACACCAACCCGACCCACCCAGGCCCCGCCGAACACCAACGCGACCCGCCCAGGCCCCGCCGAACACCAGCCGACCGTCCAGCGCCGCCGGGCGCGACCGTTCAGCCCCGATCAGACCCGCGCCTGCCGAGCGCCCCTGCCACCATCCTGGCGTCGGCCCGGTCCACGAGGGCCACGACGCAGCCTCCCACCGCCGCGGCCACGGCGGCGGCCAGCAGGGTCGCCCACACGTTCGGCCAGATCCCGGCCGCCCCGAACGCCCGCGCGACGGCCGCTCCCGCCACGAACCCGGCGACGCCTCCCGCCACGGCGGCCGACCCGGCCCTCCCGAGCCCGGCCATCGCCGCCCGCCCGCGCTCACGCGCCACGAACAGCAGCAGCAGCCCGCCGCCCGCCGTCATGCCGACGGTCATCCCGAGCGCCATCCCCGCGATCTTCCATCCCGCGGGGAACGCCAGCGCGAACACCGTCTGCGCCACCATCACCACGCCCCACCCCGCCACCGTCCCGGCGGCGACGGCCCGGCCACGCCCGAGGGCGTACAGCACCCGGCTCAGATGCGCGATCAGCCCATAACCGATCAGTCCGGGCGCGAACAGCGCGATGGCCCGGGCCAGCTCGGCCGGGGACACCTCGGTCTTGCTCCCCAGGAACACCACCGCTCCCGGCTCCGAAGAGGCGGCCAGCACCCCGGCGGCCACCCCCGACACGAGCACGACGGCGCGCGTGGTGCTCGCCGCGAGCGCCGAGAACGCCTCCGTCTCGCCTCCCTCCGCCTGCGCGGCCAGCCTGGGGAACGCGCTGGTGGCGATGGGTACGGCCAGAACGGCATAGGGCACCAGGTAGATGGCCCACGCGTAGTTGTAGACGGCGAGCGCACCCTCGCCGATCACGTTGTTGGACAGCGCCAGCACGACGACCATGGCGGCCTGCTGGGCGAGCAGCCCGGCGATCCCGGCCATGGCGAGCCTGCGCACCTGCGCGGCCACCCCGTCGGGGAAGCCGAGCGTGGGCCGCCACCGCAGGCCGAGCCTGGCGGTGGGGCCGATCACGGTGAGGACGAGCGCCAGCACACCGAGGCTGGTGCCCACGGACAGCGCGAGTTCCGCCGCCCGCGGCACCCTGCCGGGGTCGACCTCGCCCTGGCTGAGCGGCACGAACAGCAGGTAGGCGACGATGACCACGATGCTGGAGACCAGGGGCGCGACGGCTGGCCCGGCGAACCGGTTGTGCGCCTGGAGCAGGCCGTAGAGCACGACGGCCACGCCGTACAGGGGGATCTGGGGCGCGAAGACCACCAGCATCCGGGTCGCGACCGCGTTCACGTCGGCCGCCTCGCAGCCCTCCACGGTGAACAGGCCGACGATGGGCCCGGCGAGCAGCGCGGTGAGCACGGCCACGGGCACGAGCACGACGACCACCCAGGTCAGCAGCGCCGAGGTGATCCGCCCCACCCGGTCGCGACCGGGCTCGGTGCCGCCCGCGGCGGCACCGGCGAGGACCGGCACCACCATCCCGGCCAGCGCGCCCCCGACGACGACCTCGAAGACGATGTTGGGGATCTGGTTGGCCGTGAAATAGGCGGAGGACAGGCAGTTGGTGCCGACGGTCTGGGCCAGGGCGTACTGCTTGGCGAATCCCGTGACGCGAGCCAGCACGGTGATCGCCCCGATGAGCAGCGCACCGCCCGCCACGCCCCGCGCGAGACGGGAGGTCACACGCCCGCCTCGCGCCCGGTCACGGATGGCACTCTCGTCACACGGGATCGGCGGGCCGGCGGCCCAGCATGTCCAGCTGGTTGAGCACCTGGTTGCCCGCGATGACCTTGGTGAAGCTGATCTTCTCCGAGGCGGCCGTGAGCGCCGCCACGGTGCCGAGCAGGGCGAGCCTGCCGGGCCGGCCGAGCGTGGTCACGGCGGCGAGGCCGAGCAGGGCGCCCAGGGCGTTGGCGCCGGCGTCGCCGAGCATGGCCCGCTCGCCGAGGTCCTCGGGCAGCAGCGCGGCGGCGGCGCCCAGCGGCACCGCGGCCAGGGCCGCCGTCGCCGGCGAGTCACGCACGACGGCGGCGACGAGCAACGGCCCGCCGGTGAGCAGGCCGACCTTGATGGCCCGGCCGGGGCGCAGGTCGAACAGGTTGGCCAGGTTGGCGGCGCCGGCGATCGTGGCGCCGTTGACGACCGTGTCGACCGGCCCGCGGGAGACGAGCGCGGCGGCGGTGAGGCCGGTGGCGCCGATCCCGAGGATCTTGACGGCACCGCTGGTGACCTCGCCGCGGGCGAGCGCCGTCAGATGCCCCTTGAAGCCCTTGGACTTGGTCGTCCCGTAGAGGTCGTCGTAGGCGCCGAGCGCTCCGCTGCCCGCTCCGGCGAGCAGCGCGGCCAGCCGTACCCGTGCGGGCAGCCCGGGCGCCAGCGCGGCGGCCACGGTCGAACCGGCCACGAAGGCGGGGCCTTCCAGCAGCGTGATGGGCTCGCCGCGATGGTTCTTGCGAGTCCAGCGGCCACCCGTGTCCTTCTCCCGGGTGAAGGCGGTGTAGGCGGCGCGGGCCGCGGCGGCGCCGAGCGCGGCGCCGGCGAGGGCGTAGAGCAGGCCACGGGCCATGTCAGCTCCCTGACTCGGTGGATGTCGGGGACGGCGTCGGAGTCGGCTCCACCGGCTGGAACGCGGTCACTCCCGGGCCGGTGCCGTACTGCCCGGCGCCCCCGCTCAGTTGCTCCCGCAGAGCGTAGACGATCACGACCCGCCCCGCGGGCAGATCGGCGCTGTCGACGGTGGAGACGCGCTTGACGAGATCGGCGTCGTCACGCAGCGCGGTGATCCCGCCGCCGGGGGCGGCGGAGGTGGCGGCGGCGCCGGTGACGACCGCGCCCATGCCGCCCGCGTCCAGCCCACCGGCCAGCGAGGTGAAGGCCGCGGCCTGGGCCGGGGCGCCCTCCCCCTCGAAGGGGATCTCCGAGGCGAACACGACCGCGAGGGTGGCGCGCTTGCTCGGGTCGCCGTCGATGTTGAGGAACCCGCCCGTCTCCAGGCCGCTGAGCACGGCTCCGGTGGCCTCGTTGGCCGTGCCCGCCTGCGCCTGGTCGGTGGTCGTGACGCTGGCGGCGAGCAGTGCGGCGGCCTTGTCGTGGGCGGTGGCCGACGCGGCGAAGGTCATCTCCGCGGGTTTGAGCTGGTTGACCAGGCCGTCGAGGACGCCGGCGCTCTTGGGGTCGAAGTACTTTTCGGTCAGCGACAGGCGGCCGGTGACCACGGCGCCCGCGTCGGCGAGCACCTCCTGCTCTTCCTCGCGGTAGGCGGCGCTGGCGCCCGGCGCCTCCACCAGCAGCACCTGCTGGCCGGCGAGCTCGCCCTCGACGAGCTTGGGAGTGAGGGTGGTCACGAACGAGTCGTTCGCCTGCGCCCGGCCCTGCAGCTCGTCGATCTGGCCGCGCTGCTCCTGCTTGTCCGCAGTGAGCTGGCGGGTCAGCTCCTCCGCCGACCTCATCGCGGGCTCCTGGAGCAGGGTGGCTCCCAGCACGATGCCCACGGCCAGGGCCAGGAAGATGGCGACGATGGAGACGAGGTGATAGCGGAAATCAATCACGAGAAGAGCCCGACCAACCAGAAGATGAACGCGTTCCAGAAATCTTGCAGGCCGTTCAGCCAGGTCTGGCCGAGCGGAGAGAAGGCGAGGGCGACCCCCATGGTGACCAGCGCCGTGATCGCCAGCAGCAGCAGCTGCGGGGTGGAGATGCGGCTGCGGTAGAGCATGCTGACGCCCTTGGCGTCGACGAGCTTGCTGCCGACGCGCAACCGGGTGAGGAAGGTGCTGGCCATGCCGGAGCGCCCCTTGTCGAGGAACTCCTCGAGCGTGCCGTGGGTGCCGACGGCGACGATCAGCTCGGCGCCCTTGTCGTCGGCCAGGAGCATCGCGATGTCCTCGCTGGTGCCGGTCGACGGGAAGATCACGGCGTCGCGGCCGAGCTGGTGGACGCGCTCCAGGCCGGGCGCCCTGCCGTCGCGGTAGGCGTGCACGATGAGCTCGGCGCCGCAGGTGAGCGCCTTGGTGGAGACGGAGTCGAAGTCGCCCACGATCACGTCGGGCAGATAGCCGGCCTCCAGCAGCGCGTCGGCGCCGCCGTCGACGCCGATCAGGACCGGGCGGTATTCACGCAGGTAGGGGCGCAGGGTGGCGATGTCTTCCTTGTAGTGATAGCCGCGCACCACGATGAGGGCGTGCCTGCCCTCGATGGGGGTGCGGATGTCGGGCACGCCCACGCCGTCGATGAGCAGCTTGCCCTCGCCGCGCACGTACTCCATCGTGTTGACGGCGAAGGCCTCGATCTGCACGGCCAGGCCGGCGCGGGCCTCGGCCATGGCGGCCTCGACGGCTTCGGGAGTCTGCTCGTCGCCCTTGCCGACGACCTCGTCGCCGAGGTAGACGACCCCTTCGTGCAGCCGGACGCAGTCGCCGTCCTTGACGTGCTCGAACAGCTCCTGGCTGGCGTTGTCGACGAAGGGGATGCCGGCCTCGATGATGATCTGAGGGCCCAGGTTGGGATAACGGCCGCTGATGCCCGCCGCGACGTTGACCACGCCCGCGGCCTCGCATGACACCAGCGCCTCCGCGCTGACCCGGTCCACGTCGACGTGGTCGATGATCGCGATCTCCCCCGGCTTGAGGCGCTTGGTGAGCCTCTTGGTCCGACGATCGATTCGCGCCACACCCGTGACACCGGGAAGGTCGTTGACCTTCCGCCCGCGGAGGCCCGGCATCTTGTTACCCGGAACCTTCATCAAGACCATCCTGCCAGAGGGAAACACCTAGGAGGTCACGCACTGCGGGGCGTGTCCACTATGTCACGCAGGATCACCTGTCGGTCGCGGCCAGGCCCAGGAGCTCCTCCGCGTGTGCCCTGCCCAGCTCGGAGTCCTCCAGACCGGCGAGCATGCGTGACAGCTCCTTGACCCTACCCTCGTGGTTGAGCGTGACGACGCCGCTGCGGACCACGCTGCCGTCACTGGCCTTCTCCACCACCAGATGCTGGTCGGCGAACGCGGCGACCTGCGGCAGGTGAGTGACGACTATCACCTGCGCGGTGCGGGCCAGCCTGGCGAGCCTGCGCCCGATCTCGACCGCGGCCTTGCCGCCGACGCCCGCGTCGACCTCGTCGAACACGAACGTGGGCACCGGGTCGGCTCCCGCGAACACGACCTCGATCGCGAGCATGACGCGGCTCAGCTCGCCGCCCGAGGCGCCCTTGTTGAGCGGCAGCGGGGGTGCGGCCGGATGGGCGGCCATCCTCAGCTCCACCTCGTCGACGCCGTCGGGGCCGAACTCGGCCGCCTGGGTGAGCTGGACGACGACCCGCGCGTGCGGCATGGCCAGGGCGGTGAGCTCGTCGGTGACGGCCTGGCCGAACCGCTCGGCGGCCGTCCCCCGCACCCGGGTGAGCTCGGCCGCCAGCTCGGTGAGGCGCTCGGTCAGCTCCTCGTGCTCGCGGGCCAGCTCTCCGATGCGCTCGTCGTCGCCCTCCAGCTCGCCCAGCCGGGCGGCGGCCTCCTGCGCCCAGGTCAGGACTCCCGCGCTGTCCTCGCCGTACTTTCTGATGAGCCCGGTCAGGACCGAGCGGCGCTCCTGCACCGCGGCCAGCCGGGCGGGGTCGCTCTCGATCGACTCGGCGTAGGCGGCCAGGTCCGTGGCCACGTCGGAGATCAGATAGCCGGCCTCGGCCAGCCTGTCGGCCACCTCGGCCAGCTGGGTGTCGAAGTCGCGCACCGCCTCGACGGCCGCCCGCGCCTCGCCGAGCAGCGATATCACGTCGTGCGCGCCGCCCGTGGCCTCCATCGGGTCGCCGAGCAGCGCCGTGTGGGCGGTGGTCGCGGCGCTGCGCAGCGCGTCGGCGTGCGACAACCGCTCCTCCTCGCCGCGCAGCTCGACGTCCTCGCCCGCCTTGGGGTCGACCTTCTCGACCTCCTGCAGGCCGAACCGGAGCAGGTCGGCCTCCTGTGACCGCTCCCGGGCCCTGGTGGTGAGCTCGTCGAGCAGCGCCGCCACCTGCTTGTGCCGCTTGTAGGACTGCGTGTAGGCGCGCAGCGGCTTGACCAGGTCGTTGCCGGCGTAGCGGTCGAGCGCGGCGCGCTGCCTGGCGGGCTGGAGCAGGCGCTGCTGATCCATCTGGCCGTGCACGGCCACGAGGTCGTCGGCGAGGTAGGTCAGGGTGCCGACGGGCACGGTGCGGCCGCCGAGCCAGGCCCTCGACCGGCCCTCTGCGGAGACGGTGCGGGAGATGATGAGCTCGCCGTCGTCGACTTCGCCGCCGATGTCCTCGACCTGCTGGGCGACGCGGCCGCCCCCCTCGATGACGAGCGTGCCCTCGACGGTCGCCTTGTCAGCGCCCGGGCGGATGCGCGAAGGGTCGGCCCGGCCGCCGAACAGCAGCCCGAGCCCGGTGACGACCATCGTCTTGCCCGCACCGGTCTCGCCGGTGACCACGTTGAAGCCCGGTGAAAGCTCCAGCACGGCCTCGTCGATGACGCCGAGTCCCTGGATGCGGACCTCCTCGACCCTTGGTCGCAACTGCCCACTCCCGTCACTTCCGTGTTTCATGATCACACGCGCGGCGAGGTCTCTCCGGCCCCACCCGCTCGTGTTCCGAACACCTGTGCGCATGTGATCCTACGCGCTCGGACCTCAATTCACTCAGGGTCGCACCCTTCCGCGCCACCCCTGGACGGGTAGTTCGAACTTGGCGACCAGCCTGTCGGTGAACGGCGCGCCGGTGCTCTCCACGCCGTGCAGCCGGGCCAGCCGCACCGGCTCGGTGCCCCGCCGGACCTCCACGCGCGCGCCCGAGGGCAGGTCGAAGCGTCGGCGGCCGTCGCACCACAGCACACCTCCCGGCGTGTCGGGCAGGATCTCGACGGCGAGGGTGGAGCGCGGCGAGACGACGAGCGGCCTGGCGAACAGCGCGTGCGCGCTGATGGGCACCATGAGCATGGCCTCGACCTCCGGCCACACCACCGGCCCGCCCGCGGAGAAGGCGTAGGCGGTGGAACCGGTCGGGGTGGCGCAGATCACGCCGTCGCAGCCCCAGCGCGACAGGGGACGGCCGTCGATCTCGGCCACCACCTCCAGCATGCGCTCCTGCTTCTCCACGGTGATCTCGTTCAGCGCCCAGGTGTCGGCGATGACCTGGCCGTTCTGCCTGGCCAGCACGTCGATGGTCATCCGCTCCTCGACGTCGTAGCGGCCGGCTACCACGCTGTCGACCGCGGCGGCCAGATCGGCGACCTCTGCCTCGGCGAGGAAGCCGACGTGCCCGAGGTTGACGCCGAGCAGCGGGGTGCCGGTGGGCCTGGCGAGCTCCGCCGAGCGCAGCAGCGATCCGTCGCCGCCGAGCACGATCATGACTTCGACGTCCTTGGCGGCGCTGGGCTCGTTCACCACCACGTCCGCGCCGAGGCAGCCGATGTCGTCCGCCTCCACGTCGAGCACCCTGACGCTGAGGCCCGCCTCGACGAGACGGTCGATCACCAGGCGGGCGCTCTCGATGGCGGCCCCCCGCCCCGTGTGCGCGGTGACCAGCACTGTCCGGTTCATTGCGGCCCTTCCGCCACGGCCCGCCGGATCTCGGTCTCGATGTCGGCGACCGGCGGCTCGCCTTCACCCTTGCCCAGCCAGAGCAGGTATTCCACATTGCCCGACGGGCCGGGCAGCGGGCTGGCGGTGACGCCGCGCACGGCCAGCCCCAGCTCGACCGCCTTGGCGGCGGCCTGGCGCACGGCTCCGGCTCGCAGCTCGGGATCGCGTACCACGCCCCCGGCGCCGACCAGATCCTTGCCCACCTCGAACTGGGGCTTCACCAGCATCACGAAGTCCGCGCGCGGCGCCGCCACCTCGACCAGGGCGGGCAGCACGAGCCGTAGCGAGATGAACGACAGGTCGCCGACGACCAGCGTCGGCGGCTCGCCGACCATGTCGGGCGTGAGTTCGCGCACGTTGACGCGCTCCATGACCGTCACCCGCTCGTCGCTGCGCAGCGACCAGGCGAGCTGGCCGTAGCCGACGTCGACGGCGAGCACGCACGCGGCGCCGCGGCGCAGCAGGACGTCGGTGAACCCGCCGGTGGAGGCGCCCGCGTCCAGGCAGCGGCGCCCTTCCACGGACAGCTTCCCGAACGCCTCAAGGGCCCCGATCAGCTTGTGGGCGCCGCGCGAGACGTAATCCGGCCCGTCGACGGCCTCGGCCACGACGATGGCCGACGCGGTGTCCACCTGGGTGGCCGGCTTGCCCGCACGCCGGCCGCCCACGCTGACCCGGCCCGTCTCGATGAGCTGGACGGCCTGCTCGCGCGACCTGGCCAGGCCGCGCCGTACCAGCTCGCTGTCGAGGCGGATCCTGCGGCTCACTGGGCGTCCACGGCGCCGAGCGTGGTCTCCAGCCCGGAGAACGCCTCGTCGAACACCGCCACATGATCGCTCACCGGCAGCTCGGCCAGGCGGGCGAGACCGGCGAGGACCGCGTCGACCCGCTCGTCGCCCGTCTCCTCTGGGAGCTCACTCATGACACGACGGTAACGCCTCGGGTGAGCGCCCGGGACCTTGGCGGGCGTGTCACTCGTTGAGGGTCATGCGGGTGGCTCCGATGTGGAACGCTACGGACCGTAAAAGGGCAGAAGGGAAGCTCATCATGGCAAGCGTCGAGGAGTGTCGGGCGGCACTGGTGAAGCTCGTCGCCCAGTTCGACGAGATCGACGAGGAGGACCGGGCCAAACACGTGGTCGAGCGTACGGTCAGCTGCCGCGTGTCCGACCTCCACGTGGTCTTCTACGGCCGGCTGCACCACGGGGGGCTGGACCCGTTCACGGAGGGGCCGCCTGCCGACGGCAAGCCTGCCGACGTCAAACTCACGATCGCGAGCGACGACCTGGTCGCGCTGGTCGACGGCGAGCTCGATCTGGCCCGTGCGCTCCTGGGCGGCCGGGTGAAGATCGACGCGAGCTTCGGAGACCTGCTGCGGCTGCGCCGCCTCCTCTGACACCTGCTCACGTCGCGCCCCCTCTCAGGTGATCCGGTCGAGGACCGGCTTGACCGCGTCCTCCTCGGCGCCTCCCTCGCCCGCCGCGCCCCAGGCGGCGTCGCAGGCGGCTCGCAGCCCGTCGATCCGGCTGCCGTCGCCCTCCAGGTGCAGCGCGCCGTCCACCCAGCGGGCCTGCCAGCCTCCGCAGGCGCCCTGCCGTACCTCGGGATAGGGCAGCAGGAGCGCGGACAGATCCTCGCCGACGTACGCCGGCCGGCGCCGGGCGGGCGCGGTGAGCAGGTCGAGGGGGGTGCAGACGCCGGTGAGCACCAGCAGCCCGTCGACGCCCGCGTTCACGGCGCCCTCGATGTCGGTGTCGAGCCGATCCCCCACCACCAGTGGCCGCTTCGCCCCCGTACGGATGACCGACTCGCGGTGCAGCGGCGGATCGGGCTTGCCTGCGTAGACGGGCTCCACCCCGGTGGCCGTGGCGATCACCCTGACCATCGCGCCGTTGCCCGGCTGCTCCCCGCGCCCGGTGGGCATGGTGGTGTCGCCGTTGGAGGCGACGAACAACGCCCCCTGCCGGACGGCCAGCGCCCCCTCCGAGAGCAGCCCGTACGACAGCCCCGGCGCGAACCCCTGCACGACCGCCACGGGCGAGTCGGCCGCGGTGCTCACGGGCCTGAGCCCCTGATCGCGTACGGCCAGCCGCAACCCTGACCCGCCCACCACCAGCACGTTCGAGCCCGGCGGCACCCTCTCGGCGACCAGCCGCGCGGCCGCCTGCGCCGAGGTGACGACATCTGGGCTCCCGGCGGGCACCCCCAGTGCGCGCAGATGCGCGGCGATCGCGGCGGGCGTCCGGGAGGCGTTGTTCGTCACGTACGCCAGCCGTACCCCACGCCGCTGCGCCTCCTCCAGCGCCTGCGGAGCCCCCGGCACCGCCCGATCGCCCAGGTAGACGACCCCGTCCAGGTCCAGCAGCAGGGTGTCGTAGCCGTCGATCAGCACCGCGCCTCACTCCTCTTGACCCTCACGTCAGGTGAGACTCTAGCCTCGGCCTCGTACCCACCTATGAGGAGGCCGACCATGTCCATGGAACTCAATCTCACCCCAGAAGAGAAATCAGAACTTTTCGGAGATTTCGCCCCTGAGGAGTACGCCGCCGAAGCCGAGCAGCGCTGGGGAGGCACCGACGCGTGGCGGGAGTCGGCCGCCCGCACCGCCTCGTTCACCAAGCAGGACTGGGCCCGCTTCACCGCCGAGGCGGGCGACATCTCCAGCCGGCTGGCGGCGGCGATGCGGGCCGGCCTGCCCGCGAGCAGCGAACAGGCCATGGACCTCGCCGAGGAGCACCGGGCGCACATCACCCGCTGGTGCTATCAGTGCGGCTACGAGCTCCATCGCGGCCTCGGCGAGATGTACGTCTCGGACCCGCGCTTCACGGCCACCATCGACCGCGCCGCACCGGGCCTGGCGGCCTACTACCGGGACGCCATCGCGGCCAACGCCACCCGCAACGGAGCCTGACCCCCCACGCCTGGGCCTCCAGTCCCGGACCAGGGCATCGCCGCCCTCACCCCTGTCCAGCCAGATCAGACGCAACGCCGTGATCTCCGCCCGACCACTCCGGCCAACCGGGCGTGGAGGCCGTACAGGACTGTGCGTTCCTGTTCACCACCGCACGTTGAAAGCAAGAAGGCGGGAAGGCCCAGGCACGCCCGGAAGCCGCCCGACCCGACCTGCCGCCCACCTTCCCCACCGGCAGAGCGTGTCAGCCCTCCCAGCCCCGCCTTTCCCCGTTGGTAAAGCGGGTCAGTCCCCCCGGCCCCGCCTTGCCGCCACCCGCCTTCCCCCGCCGACGGGACGTGTCAGTCCTCTCCGAGCGGAACCACGTATCGCCGCAGGCCGCCCTCCGCCTGCTCGGCCACCGCGCCCAGCCGTTGTGCCAGTCGCTGGGACGCCAGGTTGCCTTCGTCGGTCTCGACCAGGATCTCCGTCAGCCCCACGCGCCGCCCCCACGCCAGAACGGTCCGAGCCGCCTCAGTGGCGAGCCCCGCCCCCCGGTGTTCGGGATCGAGGCTGTAGATGATCTCGACTCTCCCGTCCTCATGCCGCCGCAACCCGCACATCCCGATCAGCTCGGCGCCCAGGTACGCCTTCCACAGGCCGTAGCCGTAGTGCGCGAAATCCGCGTCGCTGTCACGCAACAGCATGGAAGCCAGGCCGGCAGAGACCTCGCCGTCGTCGAACAGGTAGCGCCTCACCTCAGGCCGGTTCCAGTGCGCTACCAACTCCACGACGTCGTCCACACCGGCCGGGCGCAGCTCCAGCCGCTCAGTACGAAGAACCGTCACACCATCCAGCAAACACGGCAATCGCCGAGGCCGCAGCAGTCAGCCCCCGTCGCGGCCTTCCAGCGAGCAGGCGGACAGGTCCCGTGACCACCTTCACCCGGGCCTCCCACGAACAGGAGGACAGGTGCAGCGGCCCCCTCGCCCGGCCTGCCATCCAATCTGCGGAACTCCGGAGAGCTACGCCTCCCGGCGTGCGCGCAGCGTCGCGCGCACACCCTTCAGGGCCGACACGTAGTGACGCTCGTCAGGACGCATGGCCACGGCGATGGCCAACGGCTCCTGAGCCGCCTCGATGTCACCCGTGCGCCACAGCGACAGGCCGAGCCCGAAGTAGGCGTAGTCCTCCGCCGGATTGGCGTCGACGATCCAGCGGAAGCTGCTGGCAGCCTCGGAGTACTGCCGGGAGTTGAACTGAGCCCGGGCCAGCGCCTCCCTGATGCTGCGCGAGTCCGGCTCGGCGACGGCGGCCCGCTGAAGCAGTGCGGCCGCGGCAGCGGGGCTGCCCTCCTGCAACAACTTCACCCCACGCTGATACCAGTCGTAGACGTCGCCGTCCGGAGTGCCGAAGGAATCATCGTGAACGTTTCCGCCTTGGACCATACGTGAGCTCTCCTTCGTCGACATATGACGGATTCGCTGCGGAATCGGACGCCACCGTGGCGGCGGGGCGATTGCCGGAAGGCTCAGACGTTTATGGCAGCATGCCCGGTATGGGGATTTCCGAACTGCCGATACCGGATGGGCTCGTGCTGCGCCCATTCCGGGGTGTCCGCTTCGCCGTCGATGATCCCGCCAAGGTGACCTCCCCGCCGTACGACCTGATTTCGGACGGGGATGTCCGTACCCTGCTGGACTCCCATCCCAACAATGTCGTCCGTCTCATCCTTCCCGCACCGCCCGCTCCGGACGCCGACGTTCGCCGTTCGACCGGCTCAGCGGAACCATCCGCGCCGCAGCCGGTCGATGCGACAGGTAAGGATGAAAGCCCCAATCGCCCTCAGAAGTTCTCTCTCGAGTCGTCAACGTCCCGGTACAGCGAAGCTCGCAGCACGCTGCATGCCTGGCTGGAATCCGGCGTGCTCGTCCCTGACGAACAACCGGCCCTGTACGTCTATGAGCAGCGTGGCCAGGGCATCCTCCAGCGTGGCCTGATCGGGGACGTGGGCCTCGCGGACCCCACGCAGCGGATCATCCTGCCTCACGAGGACGTGCTGCCGGGCCCCATCGCGGACCGCCTCGCGCTCATGAGCACCACTCGGGCCAACCTCGAACCCATCTTCCTCCTCTACGACGGCGACAACGGCTCGGCCACCCGGAAGGTGGACGAGGTGGCGTCGACGCGCCCGCCTCTCGTGACCGCCCACACGGACGACGGCCTGACCCACCGCCTCTGGGCCGTCACCGACGAGGCCGAGATCGAAGCCATCAACGACGACCTCCGGCAGCGCCAGGCCCTGATCGCCGACGGCCACCACAGATATGCCACCTACCGGGTACTCCAGCGCCAGGAACACGTGACCCACGCCTCCGCCGAGCCCGGAAAACGTTCGGCATCCAGCCCGTGGGACTTCGGCCTGGCTCTGCTCGTGGACTCCACCACGTACGCCCCCCACCTCCGGGCGATCCACCGGGTCATCCCCGGCCTCCCCCTGGAGGAGGCGGTCGCGCGGGCGAAGGGATCGTGGCGCGTACACGATCACGACGACCTCGAACAGGGCCTGGCCGCCCTTGAGGCCACCCAGGAGCCGGCCTTCCTGCTGGCCGGCGAAGAGGGCGTCCACCTCCTCACGAATCCTGATCCCGTGCAGCTCGCACTCGCCATGCCCGCCGACCGATCCGACCGGTGGAACTCGCTGAACACCTCGATACTCACCGAGTTCGTGATGCCGAAGGTGTGGGGCCTGGAGGATGACGAGCAGACCGTGCGCATCGTGCACCACGACGCCCAGGCCGCCGCGCAGCTGGCCATCAGCGCAGGGGGCACCGCCGTCCTCCTCAAGCCGCTTGCCGTCGACGACGTCCTGGCGGTCGCGGCAGGCGGTGAACGCGTCCCCCGAAAATCCACCTCCTTCGGCCCGAAACCCAGAACAGGTCTGGTCCTGCGCACCTTCGCCACGGACTGAGCGCCCCAGACAGAGACAGAACGCCCCAGGGGGACACAGAGCGACCCACGGACACGCAGCAGCCCCGCAGACACAGAACCGACCGGACAGGGCCATGTGCCGGCGGCCAGGCCGGCCTCGCCGTCGGCCGAGCCCTCCGCCTGCCATCCGCCAGACCGGCGATTCCGTGGATCGGGCGGGTTACTCCACCGGCCGGATCCATTCACCCCTGCGCCGAGTCCGCTGTCTGCTGTCCGCCGGGTTCGCTCAACCCGCCTCGGCCAGGGCAGAGACCGGCCGGGGCCGCAGCACCTCCGGCGGCTCGGCTTCGGGCATGAGCTCGGCCTCGATCCGCATGGCTGCGGCCACCTCCACCTCGTAGCTCCAGATCTTCGCCGCCGACGGCCCGTAGACCCGGCAGCGGAAGGCGCCGGTGATCTCCAGGGGGTCGCGGGGTTTCAGGCTGCGGACGAGATCGGCCACCTCGGGGTCGAAGGTCACGCACGGGATGCTGTCGGTGAGGATGCCACCGCGCCGGTGCCTGCGGCGGCGCACCAGCAGCCGCCACTTCGTCATGGTGTCGCCACTCGGCAGGCAACGGTCTTCGGCCGCCGCCGACAGCCGCCCCACCAGCAAGACCTCGTTACGGTCCATTGTCGTCCTCCCATAGGTGTCGTCGTGGAGATCACTCTCTACGATGAGGAAGAGGCCGGTTCGGCTCGAATGCCGTTCTGGGGACAGTCGACGCGGCTCGGGAGTGCCTGTGGACAACATCACCGCCCTAGGCGGCGACGTCTATGAGATCGACACGAAGATGGCCGGCTACACCGGGATCACCGCCGGCTACCTGATTCTGGGCGATCGCCCCTGTCTGGTGGAGACGGGGACGTCGACGTCCGCACCGGTGGTGCGCGACGCGCTGGCCTCGCTGGGCGTGGGGCCGGAGGACCTCGCCACCGTGGTCGTCACGCACATCCACCTGGACCACGCGGGCGGAGTAGGCGACATCGCGAAGTTCTTCCCGTCCGCGCAGGTGGTCGTCCACGAGAAGGGCGCGCGACACCTGGCCGAGCCCTCCCGATTGATGGCCAGCGCGCGGATGGTGTGGGGAGATCGCCTCGACACACTTTTCGGCGAGCTCTCCCCGACCGAGGCCGAACGCATCGTCGCGCTGGGCGACACCGGCGCCATCGATCTCGGCAACGGCAGGACGCTGAGCAGCCACTACTCTCCCGGCCACGCCAAGCACCACGTGGGCCTGATCGATTCCGCCACCGGTGACCTGTATGTCGGCGACGCTGCAGGCGTCTACCTGCCGGAGACCGGCGACCTGCGTCCCGCGACGCCGCCGCCGGACTTCGACCTGCAGACCGCACTCGACTCGATCGCCCTGTTTGAGGCCCTTGGCCCGCAAAGGCTCCTGTTCAGCCACTACGGCCCTGTTGACGCCGTACGTGAAACGCTCGAACGGTCCGCGGAGGAGCTTCGTGTCTGGGTGGATCTGACCCGCCAGGCCCATTCCGAAGGCATGGACCTCGATCACGCCGTCGCCATGGTCCGCGACCGCACCAAGGAGCGATACACCGCCCTCGACTCCGACGACGGCACGGCCGAGCAGTTCGAACTCCTCAGCGGCGCTCCTTCGAACGTCGCGGGCATCCTTCACTGGCTCAACCGCGTCTCGCCGTAATACTTCATGCGGGTACGGCACTCCGTACCCGCATGAAGTGTTATCCGTCGCGCTTCGGCGTTTCCTCAGAGCCCTCGCCGGGCTGGTTGAGGATGTCGCCGAAGTCCGGCTCGATGAAGGCCGGAGAGATGTTCGGGACGGACGAGGTGGTCGATTTGGCCTGTCCTGCGTCGGAGTCGCGAGCCTCGGCAGCGGACTCGTCGGTCACGGACGACTCCGTTTCGGACGACTCCGTTTCGGACTGTGCTGCCTCCGACGGTGCTGCGTCCGACGGTGCTGCGTCCGACGGTGCTGCCTCGGACGCCTGAGCCTCAGGCACCGCGCTGTCAGCCGTCTCGGCCTCGGACGCGGAGTCGTCATCGGAGCCACTGGACTCCGTGCCGCCCTCCCGCTCCTCGGCCGAGGCAACGCCTCGACCAGGGGAACCATCGGCTGCCACGTCCTGCGGCTCGTCCAGTACGTCACCCGGTTCGGGATCGTCGCCGGCGGCTCGTGCCTCGTCATCCGACTCGGGCCCGTCCGTACCGTCCAGGACGTCGTCGGGTCGCGAATCGTCGCCCGCGGAGCTCTCGGATTCGTCGGCGGCCGGACCTTCGAGAAGGTCGCCCGCCTCCGCGAACGCCGCCGCGTCATCCGCCTCGTCGTCCACCTCCGGACCAGTGGCCGAGGCTCCGGCGTCGTCGAAGTCGTCCTCGTAGTCGAACTCCTCCTCGACGTCCTCGATCACGGCACCGGTCAGCTCGGCGTATCGCTCGGCGGCATCCGTCTCGCCGTCCTCGTCGAAGGCCATCGCCCTGCCGAACCAGTCCGCGGCCGCCTCGTCATGCCCGGCCTCGGCCAGAGCGTCGGCGTAGGCGAACGCGAGCCGCGCCGACCAGGGCTTCGGCTGCGGATCCCGCAACTCGGGCAGGCGCTGGAGAGTGATGACAGCGGCGTCATGCTGGCCGAGGTCACGGCGAGCGCCGGACTCCACGATCGACAGCTCGATACGCCCCGCCCGGTCGAGACGCTCCGCCTCAGGCGAACGGACCAGGTCCAGCGCGCGCTCCGGCCGGCCCATCCCGCGCTCGCAGTCAGCCATGACCGGCAGGTACGCGTCCGAACCGGTCATCCTCCTGGCGGCACGCAGATCGCTCAACGCCTCGGAGAAATGCCCCGCCCGGTAGGCGACGATGCCGGCGGCCTCCCGTACGACACCGATCCTGGCCGCGAACCTGCGAGCCACCTTGGTGTGCTCGTGCGCCTTGTCGGGATCGTCCGCCGCGAGAGCGCGCTCCGCGGCGACCATGTGCCGGCCGACCAGTTCCGCCAGGTCGCCCGGAAGGGACCTCAGCTCCTCGCGTACCTCCTTGTCGAGCTCCTCGGCGGTGATGTCGGGCTCGACCTCGGGCAGCGGCTCGCGCGGCGGGGCGTCGGCCTCACGGTCGTCCCTGCCGTACCTCGCTCGCGTGCCGGGGCGCTCGTCGCGCGAATCCCGCGAGAACGGCCGCGAACGCTCATCGCCCTGGTATCCGCCCTCCCGGCTGGGACCGCGGTCGTCACGGTCGCGGAACGGACGGCGCTCACCGGAAGCGT
>NZ_JBAHWD010000109.1:0-1734 GCF_037044575.1 Nonomuraea sp. LPB2021202275-12-8
TGTATACCGCGCGGGGCCCTACTTTGCCCGGACGAGTTTGTCAGCGGTTGTTGGTCTGGCGGGCGACGAAGACGCCCCAGCCCATGTACCGCCGGCTGTACTCCAGGTGGGACCGTTTTGAGCTCGACAGGAAGGCGCGCAGTTCTGGGGCGTCGGGGTCGGAGGGGTTGTCGCGGAGCCAGTCGCTCATCGTCCACCACTGGCTGGCCACGTATCTGTCCCAGTCATCCGGGCTGGCGAGGATCATTTCCAGGAGTTCGAATCCCGCTTCCTCGAAGCGCTCCGCCGTGCCCGCCAGTGAGGTGAACGTGTCTTCGGCTGTGTTCAGGGAGGTGAGTGCCTCTGGTGGAGGAGGAGTGATCCAGTAGCACTCGCCGACCAGGACGATGCCGTCCGGGCGGAGCGGGCGGCGCATCAGGTCGAGCGTGCCGGTCAGGCCGTCGCCGATCCAGGTCGCGCCAAGGCAGGAGACGATGTCGTAAGAATCGGGTTCGTCGGTGTACGTGGCGGCGTCCGATTCGACGAAGGTGACTTGGTCGGCGACTCCTCGTTCCTTGGCGCGCGCGTTCGCGGCTTCCAGGAACACCTTGCTGATGTCGACACCTACGCCTCGCAGGCCGTACTGGGCGGACCAGAGCGTGAGCATCTCGCCCTTGCCACAGGCCAGGTCCAGGTGGCGGGTGCCCGGAGCGATCCGGCAGATCTCGCCCAGCTGCCGGAGTTTGTCCTCGCTGAACGGGTTGAGAAGGCGATGCCCAGATTCGGCGATCTCGTGGAAGCGCAGTGACATGCGGCCAGTTTCACGAATCCTCGTGCGGTGCGCGACTGGATATCCGGAGGGGTGTTCGGCTTTCGGGTGTACTCCGGCTTGCTAGGCTTGAGTGACCGGGCCACCCCACCACGGGTGGCCTTCGTCGCGTAAGGCCTTGGACAGGCGGCGACCAGCCACGGCGGACCGCCGTACAGAGAGCAAGGTCCGCTGAGTGAGCCAACGAAATGGACCTAGAAGTGAACAGAGATAGCGGATCGGACGGCGGTCAGCGCGGCCGCGGCGACCACGAGGACAGGCGCTCCAGCGGCGGAGACAGGAGCGGCGGGCAGGGGCCCCGTGGAGAGCGTGACTCCAGGAGCGACCGTCCGTCCCGCTCCGATGACGGCAGGTCGCGTTCGTACGGTCGTGATGACCGTGGGCCGCGGCGGGACGAGGGCGGTCGCGGCGACCAAGGGCCGCGCAGGGAGTACCCGCGAAGTGACGAGCGGCGGCCCTACCAGGATCGAGACCGGAGCTCCGGTTCGCAGGGTAGTGGCCGTTACGCCGGCGGCGGTCAGCGTGACGACCGCGGTCCCCGTAGCGAGGGTGGCTACCGTTCAGATCGTGGCGGCTCCGGTGGTGAGCGTCGGCCGTTCCGTGATCGCGATGATCGTGGTCCGCGGCGTGAGGGTGGTTACAGCTCCGATCGTGGCGCTTCCGGTGGTGAGCGTCGGCCGTTCCGTGATCGCGATGATCGCGGTCCGCGCCGTGAGGGTGGTTACAGCTCCGACCGTGGGCCTCGTCCTGAGAGTGCCTCTGGCGAGCGCCGTCCGTTCCGGGACCGTGATGACCGTGGGCCTCGTCCTGAGGGTGCCTCTGGTGAGCGCCGTCCGTTCCGGGATCGTGATGACCGTGGTCCGCGGCGTGAGGGTGGTTACAGCTCCGATCGTGGCGCTTCCGGTGGTGAGCGTCGGCCGTTCCGT
>NZ_JBAHWD010000110.1:0-1706 GCF_037044575.1 Nonomuraea sp. LPB2021202275-12-8
CTGCCCGGCGAACCCTGTTGGCGTCCAGTCCCTGCTCGGCGAGGTCCTTGCGGAGCCGGACGATCAGCTCGACGGTGTCGGCCTCAATCGCGTTCGGCGAGGTGTGCGGGCGTCGCGACCGGGGCTCGAACGCTGCCTCGCCCTCAGCCTGGTTGCGCGCGACGAGCTTGGACACCCAGCCCTTGAACAGGCCGGTGCCCGTGGGCGTTCGACGCCTACCACCACGCCGAGTTGGCCTCCGAGAAGTCTCCGGGAGATGCTGCCCGGTGCGGACTCTTAATCGTCATCCCTCCTGCCATAGAATATCGCCATGGACGCCCCCATATTCTCGACGTTCGATGCGGAAGAGTTCGAGAAATTCTGCCGCGACCTATTGAGTAGACTGGGATTTCAGCAGATCAACTGGCGTAAAGGCGCCACGCGAGGAGTGAACGCGGGCGATGGTGGGCGGGATATCGAGGCGGTCTATCCTCGCATCGACCCGGACAGAGATCAATTTTTCGAGCGATGGTTCGTCGAATGCAAACATCATGCTAAAACTGTTTCCCGCGCACATCTTGACGAATTGCTGGCGGCCGCGGAAGCCAACGGAGCAGACGTAGCACTTTTCATGGTCAGCGGAAACTTGTCCAACAGCGCCAAAGATCATCTCGAACAGTATGCCAAAAACAGGAAACCCGCCTTTCGAATCAAATACTGGGAGCGTCACGATCTGTACGCACTGATCGAGCGCTCCAATGGTGTCGGCCAGGCGACAGCCATGCAGGCCACTTCCGAGATGCGTTTCATCGACGCGCTCATCCAACTCAACCACGAGAACGCGAATGTACGAGCAGGGGCTTTGTCTCTGCTTGAGAGTGTCGGCGACACCACGGCCGAGTGGCGGCAGCGAGTGATCGACCGAGTCTGTCACTACCTGCGCCACGGCAATCACGGGCATATCGATGACGAGACCCGCAAGGTCGCGCAGAAAATTCTCACGGACCACCTCTCTCCCTACGGCGAAGGTAGTCCTTGGAGCGGCATACGACTGGATCTGGCCGGAGCCCATCTGGTGAGCCTGGACCTGACCAAGGCCGACATCATGGCCGCCGACTTCACCGGTTGCCGTTTCACCGGCGCTACGCACTTCAATGGCGTCCGCTTCGGCGACGATGCTATGTTCGACGGCTCGACTTTCGACGACGGCGTAGCTTTCCATGGGGCCAATTTTGAAGGCCCCGCTTCCTTCCAGAGATGCTCCTTCCACGACCACGTCTCTTTTTCCCATGCCCGTTTTCAATCGATGACCGATTTCAGCGACTCCGTCTTCTCGTGCATCGCCGGGTTCAGCAGCACTGCGTTCGACAACCTGGCAGTATTCATCGGCGCTGTCTTCAAAAAAGATGCCTTGTTTCCCGGTATCCGGGTCCGCAATGATGCGATATTCACAGACGTGCGCTTCGAAACCGAAGCATGCTTCGAGCTGGCGAAGTTCGACGCCGTGGTCAACTTTGGCAATTGCCATGTGGGGATTGACATGGATTTCTCGGTCGAGCTCAACGGTCTCTACTCTCCCACGCTTCCGCCCGGATTCCGGCTTGTTCACAAGGGGTTCCTCGAGGTCGCCGTCGTCAAGGAACGTCGAAGGGGACGTGCCGAGCGCATCGGCAGCTGAGGACGGACTCGGGGACCTCATATATGAAGCAAGGAACCGGCCTTCGTTA
>NZ_JBAHWD010000111.1:0-1682 GCF_037044575.1 Nonomuraea sp. LPB2021202275-12-8
TGTCGACGACACGTGAAAACTGACCCTCAGGCGACGGCCGAAATCTGACCCCCTCTGTTGTCATCGTGGAGGGTGATCAAGGTGGAGGACTGGGCGGAGATCCGCCGGTTGCACCGGGCCGAGGGTATGCCGATCAAGGCGATCGCTCGGCGGATGGGCATCTCGAAGAACACCGTCAAGCGTGCGCTGGCGGCTGAGGAAGCACCGAAGTACCGGCGGGCGGGCAGGGGGTCGATCGTGGATGCGGTGGAGCCGCGGATCCGGGAACTGCTGGAGGAGTTCCCGGACATGCCGGCCACCGTGATCGCCGAGCGGATCGGCTGGCAGAACTCGCTCACGGTGCTCAAGAACCGGGTTCGGATGCTGCGGCCGTATTACCAACCCGTCGATCCGGCGTCGCGGACGACCTATCAGCCCGGTGAGCTGGCCCAGTGTGATCTGTGGTTCCCGCCGGCGCGGGTGCCGGTCGGGCCGGACCGTGGCATGAGCCTGCCGGTGCTGGTCATGGTCAGTGGGTACTCGCGCTGGCTGATGGCACGGATGCTGCCCTCACGGACCGCCGGTGATCTGTTCGCCGGGATGTGGGCGCTGCTGGGCCTTCTTGGCGCGGTGCCCAAGACCCTGGTGTGGGACAACGAGGGCGCGATCGGAGCGTGGAAGGGCGGTCGGGCGCAGCTGACGCGTGATGCCGAAGCCTTCCGCGGCATGCTCGGCGTCCGGATCCTGCAGTGCCGGCCGGCCGATCCAGAGGCCAAAGGGCTGGTGGAGCGGGCCAACGGCTACTTGGAGACCTCGTTCCTTCCCGGCCGCAGCTTCGCCGGCCCGGCAGACTTCAACGCTCAGTTGGTCGGCTGGCTGCAGCGGGCCAACCAGCGCCATCACCGGCGGATCGACTGCCGACCGGCCGATCGGATCGCCGCGGATCGGGCGGCGATGGTGGCCTTGCCCCCGGTTGCGCCGAGTGTTGGCTGGCGCGGCGCGACCCGGCTGGCGCGCGATCACTACGTGCGTGTGGCTTCCAACGACTATTCCGTCCACCCATCGGTGATCGGCCGGCTGGTCGAAGTGGTCGCCGATCTGGAGCACGTCACGGTGACCTGCGCCGGGCAGGTGGTGGCCCTGCACGAGCGCTGCTGGGACGCCCACCAGACGCTCACCGATCCCGCCCATGCCAGCGCCGCCGCGGCGCTGCGCTCAGCGCGGCTGCAGGTGGCCACCGCGCCGGTTGACACCGAGGTCGAACAGCGCTCGCTGGCCGACTACGACGCCCTGCTCGGCGTCGAGGGAGTGGCGTGATGGCAGGGCGAGGCGGCACCGCCACGGCGGCGGCCGGCGGCGGACGCAACCTCGCCGCCGAACTCGTCTATCTGACCCGGGTACTGAAGGCGCCCTCGCTGGCGGCCGCGATCGAGCGGCTGGCCGAACGGGCCCGCGCCGAGTCCTGGACGCATGAGGAGTTCCTGGCCGCCTGCCTGCAACGCGAAGTCGCCGCCCGCGACGCACACGGCGGCGAGGCCCGCATCCGCGCCGCCCGCTTCCCGGCCCGCAAAGCCCTCGAGGACTTCGACTATGACCACCAGCGCTCCCTCAAACGCGAGGCCATCGCTCACCTGCGCACCCTGGACTTCGTCGCGGGCAAGGAGAACGTCGTCTTCCTCGGCCCGCCCGGCACCGGCAAGACC
>NZ_JBAHWD010000112.1:0-1637 GCF_037044575.1 Nonomuraea sp. LPB2021202275-12-8
TCCCTGTGAGAGTTGTTGCCGGGCACGCTGTCCCGGGGAGGCGTCACGGGTGCGGCGGCTGGGGAGCCATCCATCAGCGCGTGCCAGGCCGTCTGGGCGTCAGGGCGCAGCGCGGGATCCTTCTGAAAACACGCCGTCAGCACGTCATGCAGCGGCTCACCGATGGCCCGAAGGTCAGGCTCGATGTTGAGCACCCGATGCATGACCGCAGGGATGGAGTCGAGGCCGAAGGCGGGCGAACCGGTGGCGGCATAGACCATCGTCCCGGCCCACGAGAACAGATCCGAGGCGGGCCCGATCTGCTCGGCCCGAATCTGCTCGGGCGACATGTAGCCGGGCGAGCCCACCACACTGCTGGCGGTAACGGAGGAGGCGTCCAGCGCTCTGGCGATGCCGAAGTCGATCACCCTGGGCCCGTCAGCGGCCAGCAACACGTTGGAAGGCTTGAAATCGCGGTGCACGATGCCCGCCCGGTGGATGGAGATCAGCGCGGTCATGGTCGCCACCGCGAGCCGTACCAGATCGTCGCCGGTCAAGGGGCCACGCGTGCGTACGGCCTGCTGGAGGGAGACGCCCTCGACCAGTTCGGAGACGATGTACGGCACGGCGCCCGCGAATCCGACGTCGAGCACGCGTGCCGTACAGAACTGGGCCACCCGGCGGGCCAGCTCGACCTCACGCTGGAAGCGCTGTATGGCGGCGGTGTCACCGGCGAAGCGGGCGTGCAGGACCTTGGCCGCGATGGCGGTGCCGTCGGGTGCCCGCCCGGCGAAGACGGCGCCCTGGCCGCCCTCCCCGAGGAAACCGAGAAGCATGTAGGGGCCCAGCGCTGTCGGATCCCCCTGGCGCAGTGGCTGCATGAAGAGGATCTTAGAGGGCATTTGGTTTGCCCCCGTTTGCGTTAGTACGTTCCTCGCCATGTTGGTGTCGCCTCGCCCGTTATGCGCTTGCTGGTGTTGTCGATCATGGCAATGTGGATCATGGCTTCGGAGCTGGTGGGCAGGGTCTCGTAGTCGCGCACCAGGCGCCGGTGGAGCATCAGCCAGCCGAGGGTGCGTTCGATCACCCAGCGTCGCTGAAGGACGTGGAATCCGCGGGTGTCGGGGTCGCGGTGCACGACCTCGGCGTGGACGCCGCGCATGGCGGCGTGGTCGGCGAACTGCTTCTTGAGGCCGGTATCGACCCAGGTCAGAGTAATCGTCGGGTGGTCGGCCTTGGCCTGGTTCAGGACCTGAATGCCGGCCTGGTTCTCCGAGACGGACGCGGCGCATACGGTGACGGCCTGTAGCAGGCCGAGGGCATCGGTGGCGACGCTCCGCTTCCGGCCGACGATCTTCTTGGCGGCGTCCGTGCCCTGCGTGCTGATGGGAGGGTTGGTGGAGGTCTTGACCGTCTGGGTGTCGATGATCGAGGCGGTCGGTTCGGGGTCGCGTCCGTCTTTGGCGCGGGCCAGGCCGGTGAGGTCGTAGTTGAGTTGGGCGAAGATGCCCTGGTCACGCCAGGCGGCGTAGTAGGAGTAGACGGTGCCGTGGGGCGGGAAGTCGTGCGGGAGGTAGGCCCAGGCGATGCCGGTCCGGTTGAGGTAGAGGATCGCGTTGAAGATGTCGCGCAGGTCGGTGGGGGCGGGTGCTCCGGTG
>NZ_JBAHWD010000113.1:0-1618 GCF_037044575.1 Nonomuraea sp. LPB2021202275-12-8
GTGGACGACGTAGGAGGCGCACGCGTCGAGGTTGTCGGTGCACTTCTGCCAGATGTCGGTGTTGCCGCCGAGGATGGCCTTGTCGGCGTCCTTGATCGTGGTCCGCTCGACGAGCCAGGTGATCAGCGAGAAGCCGTCCTTGGCGTAGTAGGTCTCGTCGAAGACCACCGCGTTGGGATGCCCCAGGTTGATGAATCGGAGAATTCCCCCGAAAAGGGTGATCAGCAGCGGCCCCAGCCAGCCCCACAGCACGCTGCCGCGCATCGGCGGGATCATCCGGTCGCGCACCGAAGGCGTGCGGGGACCGCTGGGGTCAGCCTCCGGCCCGCCAGAGGTCTGGTACGGGAAATCGGTCACCGCCATTCGGACATCGTACGGGGCTGAAGCCGGTGGTTACCCAAGAAACACGGCTCAAAGGGGATGCCCTGCAACAATGGCCGGGTGACGAACGACGGCAGGCTGGTGCTGGCAGGGGCCCCGATAGGCCAGGTGGGCGACGTCTCGCCGAGGCTCAGGCAGGTGCTGGGCAGCGCCGACGTGGTCGCCGCCGAGGACACGAGGAGGCTGCGCAGGCTGGCGAACGAGCTGGGCGTGGAGATCGGCGGGCGCGTCGTGTCCTACTACGACGCCAACGAGGCCGGCCGCGCCCAGGAGCTGGTGGAGGCGCTCAAGGAGGGACGCACGGTGGTGGTCATCACCGACGCGGGCATGCCGGGCGTCAGCGACCCCGGCTACCGCCTCACCCACCTGGCCGTCGAGGCGGGCATCACGGTCACCGCGCTGCCGGGGCCGAGCGCCGTCACCACCGCCCTGGCCGTCTCAGGGCTGCCCAGCGACAGGTTCTGCTTCGAGGGCTTTCCGCCGCGCAAGGCGGGGGACCGGGCCCGCCGCCTGTCGGGCCTGGCCGAGGAGGAGCGCACCATGGTGTTCTTCGAGGCGCCGCACCGGCTGCACAGCTGCCTGGAGGCGATGGCCGAGGCGTTCGGCGCGGGCCGCCAGGCGGCCGTCTGCCGCGAGCTGACCAAGACCTATGAGGAGGTCCGGCGCGGTGGCCTCGGCGAGCTGGCCGAGTGGGCGGCGGCGGGCGTCAAGGGTGAGATCACCGTCGTGGTAGCCGGTCACGTCGCCGGTGCGGGCGAGCTCGACGTGGCCGGCCTGGTGGCTGAGGTCGACCGCCGGGTGGCCGCGGGTGAGCTGCCCAAGGCCGCCGTCGCGGACGTCGCCAAGGGCGCCGGGATGCCCAAACGGGAGCTGTACGACGCGGTTCACAGGAGATCCGCAACGCCATAGTGTGCGCTTCGTGAAGAACTGGGGGGTTTCGCGACACAAGCTCGTCCCGCCGATGCAGGAAGGCGCCCTGTGGGGGTGGCTGGGGCCGCTGCTGGTCGCCGTCTTCGGCGGGATCCTCCGCTTCTTCAGGCTCGGAGAACCCAAGGCCGTCGTCTTCGACGAGACCTACTACGCCAAGGACGCCTTCGCGCTGCTGAGGTACGGCGCCGAACGGGCCATGCTCGGCGACGCCAAGAACCCGATCGCCGACCGTCGCCTGCTCGCCGGCGACCTGGACGTCTTCAAACAGTGCCCCGACGTCTCCGAGTGCGCCTCCTACGTGGCCCAT
>NZ_JBAHWD010000114.1:0-1512 GCF_037044575.1 Nonomuraea sp. LPB2021202275-12-8
GAGGTCAGACATCCCTGGAGTCGGAATGTCAAGCAGCGAGATCGTTTAGTCGGTGTGACCAGGCGGTTGCCGGGTCGTAGGGAGTGTGGGTTTTGAGGCATCCGTGGAGGATGCCGACCAGGCGGTTGCCGACCTGGCGCAGGGCGGCGTTGTGGCTGACGTCGCGAGCTTTGAGCTGGTCGTAGTAGGCGCGGACGGCCGGGTCGTGCAGGATGGCGGCGCCGGCCTGCAGGTGCAGGGCGTCGATGAGCCGGTCGTTGTGGATGAACCGGGCGTGCACGGTCTTGGACTTGCCCGATTGCCGGGTGATCGGCGAGGTCCCGGCGTAGTTCTTGCGCGCCTTGGCACTGGCGTAGCGGCCTTTCGCGTCACCGAACTCTGCGAGCACCCGGGCGCCGAGGATGGCGCCGATGCCGGGCTGGCTGAGGAGGATCTCAGCGTCCGGGTGCCGGCCAAAATGGGCCTCGACCTGACCTTCGAGGGTGCTGATCTGGGTGTTGAGGGTCTGCAGGACCGCGACGGTCGCCGACACGGTGGCCGCGTAGGCCGAAGCCACCAGGTCGCTTTGCCCGAGGTGCTCGGCGCGCAGTTCGGCCTGAATCGCGGCGGCCCTGGCAGGCTTGTCGCGGTAGCCCTTGAGCGTCGCGGTGATCTGGGCGACGGTCAGCCTCGCCGCCGCCTGCGGGGTGGGGGCCTTGGCCAGTAAGGCGAGCGCGGCGGTGCTGGTGAGGCCCAGGGGCCCGCAGGCCGCGAGCGCGGCGGGGAAGTAGTCGCGCAGCGCCGAACGCAGCCGCAGCATGTGCCGGGTCCGCTCCCAGATCATCGTCTGATGCGCGCGGGCGACGACCTTGACCGCCTCGGCCTCATCGGAGTCCGCGGCGATCTCGCGCAGCTGGTGACGGCGGGTGCGGACCATGTCGGCCAGCGCGTGCGCGTCGGCCTTGTCGCTCTTGGCCCCGGAGTTGCCCATCACCTCGCGGTGCCGGGCGGCCTGCTTGGGGTTCACCCCGAACACCCGGTAGCCGGCCGCGGTCAGCGCCCGCACCCACGGCCCTCGGTCGGTCTCGATGCACACCAGCACCTCGGCCGACTCGGCGTCCTCGGGCAGGAACGAGGCGACCAGCTCGTGGAAGCGGGCCATCCCGGCCGCACCCTCGGGCAGCCGGGCCCGCTTGACCGCCCGGCCCTGCTCGTCCTGCACCTCCACATCGTGATGGTCCTCGGCCCAGTCATCACCGACGAACAGCACCCGATCCCCCAACCTTCGACGACACGATCAAGCAGCCCGCAGGAGCCGGTCGGCGTGCTAATGGACCAGTACTCACGCCCCCTCACTCAAAAAGGGGGCGGGCACGACATCCCATCAGTGATCAAGACTCCTGACCACCGGTGAGGGCACGGTCTGACCTCAGGACTCCACGATCGGTCCAGCCGAAGAAAGTGCTCACCCACCAGCGGCTACCAGGCACCGAGTCTGCCCGATCAGCCGACCCGGTAACTCCCATTAGCCGA
>NZ_JBAHWD010000115.1:0-1511 GCF_037044575.1 Nonomuraea sp. LPB2021202275-12-8
TTAGTCTCCAATCTCCCCTGGCGGAGGAGGCCGTTCGGGCCTGAAAATCGGGGTGGTTGCTCGCTGACGTCGTCTCTCCTTGGTCGTTGAGGCCGTGCTTTAGTCGGACGCTGGGAGCCGCGCCTGTGGGCCTTTCACTGTTGCTTCGAGCACGCGGATCAGATTCGTCACCGTCCCCTTGCGGCTTCCGCGGGCAACCCACCCCACGCTGTCCCCGACGGGAAGGAGGCCCGATGCTCGCTCAGACCCACGACACCGAAGAGATCATCGAAAGGGTCGCCGCGCTGGACGTCGGCAAGGCCACCCTGGTGTGCTGCGCACGCGTGCCCGACGATAAGAAGCCGAGTAGGCGCCTGCAGGAGGTGCAGACCTACACCACGATGACCCGCTCGCTGCTGTCGATGGCCGATCGACTGCGCTGCCTGAGCGTCACCCGCGTGGTGATGGAGGCCACCTCCGACTATTGGAAACCTGTGTTCTACCTGCTGGAGGCCCAAGGCTTCGACGTGTGGCTGGTCAATGCCCGTGACGTCAAGCACCTGCCCGGCCGGCCGAAGACTGACAAGCTGGATGCGGTCTGGCTGGCCAAAATCGCTGAGCGGCAGATGCTGCGACCCAGTTTCGTGCCGCCGCCGGCGATCCGGCTGCTGCGTGACCTGACCCGCTACCGAGTGGACCTCGTCGAGGCCCGCACCGCCGAGAAACAGCGGGTGGAGAAACTGCTTGAAGACGCACAGATCAAGCTGAGCGTGGTGGCCTCCGACATCTTTGGCGTCTCCGGCCGCGCGATGATGGTCGCCCTGATCCGCGGCGAACGCAGCCCCAAGACGCTGGCACAGTTGGCCCGCTCCAGCCTGCGTCGCAAGATACCCGCGTTGGAGGAGGCGTTCACCGGCCGCTTCTCTGACCACCACGCATTCTTATTGGCCACGATGCTGGCGCGGGTCGATGCGATCAACGTCGACATCGCCGCCCTCGACCGCAAGATCGAGGAAGAGATCATCCCATTCGCCTCAGCGGTGGAACGGCTGGATGAGATCCCTGGCATCGGCCTGACCGCCGCTCACGCGATCATCGCGGAAGTCGGCCTGGACATGAGCCGCTTCCCTACGGCCGCGCATCTGACCTCTTGGGCACGCTTCGCCCCGACGGTCAAGGAGTCCGCCGGCAAACGCAAGGGGAAGAACGCCACCGGGCACGGCAACCGCTACCTGGCCCGCACCCTCGGCGAAGCCGCGGTCGTCGTCGGCCGCACTGACACCTTCCTGGGTGAGCGCTACCGGCGGATCGTCCGACGCAAGGGCAAGAAGCGCGCCATCGTCGCAGTCGGCCGTTCCATCCTCGTCATCATCTGGCACCTGCTGTCCGACACCGAGGCGCATTTCATCGATCTAGGCGCCGACTTCTACACCCGGCGCACCAACCCTGACCGCAAGAAGCGCAGCCACATCCGCGAGCTCGAAGCCCTCGGCTACCGCGTCACCCTCGAACCCGCACCCTGACCATCACGG
>NZ_JBAHWD010000116.1:0-1500 GCF_037044575.1 Nonomuraea sp. LPB2021202275-12-8
CAACGCCGTTCAGTTTGGGCTCTTTGGCTGCTGTCAAGGATCGAGTGTGGTGAGGATGTCGATGCTGATGGTGGCCTTGTAGCTGGTCCGATCGATGGGGCCTTTGGCGTTGTATTTGGAGATCGCGCGTTTGACGATGCGGGGCCGGGTTCGGATGCGGCGGTCGGGCATGAGGTCGGCCAGGACGTGGCGGCCGATGGTGCCGGCGAGGTCGATGACGGTGCCGGTGATGATGCCTGCGGCCTGGATGACCAGGTCGCGGGCGGTGTGCAGGGCGATGGTGAAGCTTGCCCGGTCAGGATCGGTGCCGGGGCGGGTGCTGGTCGCGTCGGCCATGGCCAGGCGGAGGAGCTGGTAGGTGACCAGCAGGGCGTGGATCTCTTGGTCCACACCGGTGGGGGTGCGGGCGCGCAGCACGCGGCCGTCTAGGATCGAGGATTTGATCTCCAGGTAGGCGGTCTCGATCTCCCACCGCTCGTGGTAGAGCTTGATCAGCTCGGCGGCGGGATGAGTGCGGTGATCGGTCAACGTGGTGACCAGCCGGTATAGGCCAGTGCGGCGACCCGCGCCCGTGGTGATGGTGATCTCACAATCGATGACCCGAACCGGGATGGGGCCGAGCATCGAGGCGTAAGAGCCGTCGGCGCGGCGGCTCAGCACCGGCAGGACGCGGCCGTTCTTGGCCCGGACCAGCACGTGCGCGCCGGTGGCGGCGATCGCGGCCACCAACGTCCGGGCGGCGAAGTTGCGGTCCAGCAGCACGATCATGCCCTCGCCAAGGCTGCGGAGCAGGCGGGGCGCATACGTTGTCTCGCCGTCGGTGGTGGGTCCGAACACCGCATCCAAGATCGTGCGGGTGCCGCAGGACACCAGGACCAGCAACCGGAGCGCCGGATACCCCGCACCGCCGTTATTACAGCGATGCTTCAGGTAGACAGCCTGGTTGGCCGGGCTGTCAGGCACCGCCATCGTCGTCCCGTCGATCGCGCAGACCAGCAATCCCCGCCACCATGCCCCACGGGTGGCGATCCCCGCGGCCGGACCGCGCAGCAGATCGAACAACCACCGTAACGGCTCCGCCCCGATCCGCCGCCTGGCCTGCGACAACGCGCTCGGTGTCGGAGTAGCGACCGGCAGGCCCTCCAGCCCCGCCGTCAGCCGCTGCCACACCTGCCGCCAGCCCAGTTCGGGAAACAAGCACCCGGCCAGCAGCAGATACACAACCACTCGCGATGGCAGATCCCGCACCCGGGCCTGCACCCGACCCACCGCAGCCAACGCCTCGTCCACCATCTCGAACGGTACTAACCGGGTCAGCTCACCCAAATGGCCCGGCGCGAACGCCCCTTCAGCCACCACAACCACACGAGAAATGACAGAATGGGCACCCAACGGAGCTCCCGCCGAACAGTGATCTTGGTCGACACGGTTCTAGCAGGAGCTCTGTTGCATTTCAGTCGATTGGACACACTCGTCCCACGCCTAACTGAACGGCGTTGG
>NZ_JBAHWD010000117.1:0-1493 GCF_037044575.1 Nonomuraea sp. LPB2021202275-12-8
GGAAAGACATCCCAGGAGCTTAGATGTCAAGCCGCGAGCGATTCGGCGTGATGCGACCAGGCGGTCGCCTCGTCGTAGAGCGTGCCGGTTTTGAGGCATCCGTGCAGGATGCCGACGAGTCGGTTGGCGAGTTGGCGCAAGGCGGCGTTGTGGCCGCAGCCGCGGGTGCGTTGCCGGTCGTAGTAGGCGCGCGCGCCGGGCGAGAGCCTCAGGGCGCTGAACGCCTGGGTGAGCAGGGCGTCGATGAGCCGGTCGTTGTGGATGAACCGGGCCAGGGCGACCTTCTTCTTGCCGGACGCGCGGGTAATCGGGGAGGTCCCGGCGTAGTTTTTGCGAGCTTTGGCGGTGGCGTACCGGGTGGGGTCGTCACCGAACTCCGCGAGCACCCGGGCGCCGAGAACCGTTCCCAGCCCGGGCTGGGAACGGATGATCTTAGCGGCCGGGTGTCCGCCAAAATGCGCCTCGACCTGCCCTTGCAAGGTCTTGATCTGAGTGTTGAGCACCTCCAGGATGGCGATCAGTGCCTGGATGGAGGCGGCGTAGGCGTCGGCCACCACCTCGGGCTGGCCCAGGTGTTCGGCGCGCAGGGCGGCCTGGATCACAGCGGCCTTGACGGCGGTGTTCTTGCGGCGGGCGCGCTTGAGCGCGGCGCTGATCTGCCCGATCGTCAGCCGGGCGGCCCGCGTCGGGGTGGGCGCCTTGGCCAGCAGCTCCAGCGTGTCGGCGGCGTCCAGGTCCTCGAACGCCTCCAGCGCGGCGGGGAAGTAGTCGCGCAGCGCGTGCCGCAGCCGCTGGGTATGCCGGGTCCGCTCCCAGATCAGCGTCTTGTGCGTGCGGGCCACGACCTTGACGGCCTCGGCCTGGGCGGAATCCCCGGCCACCGGGCGCAGCTCGTGGGAGTGGGTGCGGGCCATGTCGGCCAGCACATGGGCGTCGCCGGCGTCGCTCTTGGCTCCCGAGACGCCGAGCCGGTCCCGGAACCGGGCGGCCTGCAGCGGGTTGACCGCCAGCACGGTGTATCCGGCGGCGACCAGCGCCCGCACCCATGGGCCCCGATCGGTCTCGATGCCCACCAGTACTTCGATCTCGTCGGCGTCCTCGCCGGCCAGCTCACCGATGATCGCGTGCAGCCGGGTCATCCCGGCCACGCCCTCGGGCAGCCGGGCCTTGGCCAGGCGGCGGCCGGAGGTGTCCATCACCTCCACATCGTGGTGGTCTTCGGCCCAGTCGTCTCCCACGAACAGTCGCAACGGTCCTCCCGTTCTCGATGCCGATCACCTTGCGCAGCCTGCGGGAGAACCATCAGCGACCTAATCAAGCAGTGCTCACGCCCACGCGGGCGGGCACGACATCCCATCAGCGATCAACTCTCCCGGCCGACCGGCAGGGGCACGGTCTTTCCTCAGGACTCAAGGTCCAGGAACACAGAGTGCTCACCTGTCAGCGGCTACCACAGGAGTCTGCCGGATGGCTTACTCCCAGAACTGATTAGG
>NZ_JBAHWD010000118.1:0-1453 GCF_037044575.1 Nonomuraea sp. LPB2021202275-12-8
CCCCGTCGACCGCAGTCTGGCTGATTTGGTGGTTGAGCAGGCTGGGCTTCGGCCGGCTGAGGTGGCTGTGGTTTCCGGTGATGTTCGGCTGACTTATGCCGAGTTGGTGGATCGGGCGGAGGCGCTGGCGGTTGAGTTGTGCGGGCTCGGGGTCGGCAGGGGGGATCCGGTCGGTCTGTGTTGTGGTCGGTCGGCTGATCTGGTTGTCGGCATGCTGGGTATTTTGCGCGCGGGTGGCGCCTATGTGCCGTTGGATCCGGATTATCCGGCTGATCGGCTGGCTTTCATGCTGGATGACAGTGATGTCCGGATCGTGGTGGGTCACCAGCGGTTGCTGGGGGCGTTGCCGATGGGTGATCGGCGTGCCGTGCTGGTCGAGGAGGTGGGGGAAGGCGCTGGTGGGGAGGTTGCCTGGCCGTTGGGTGGTGGCGATGATCTGGCCTGCCTGTTGTACACCTCCGGTTCCACCGGCCGGCCGAAGGGGGTGATGGTGCCGCATCGTGCTGTGGCGCGTCTGGTTCGTGAGACGGATTATGCGCGGTTCTCTTCGCGGACGGTGATCGGCCAGGTGGCCAGTGCTTGCTTCGATCCGCACCTTTTCGAGGTGTGGGGCCCGCTGCTCAACGGCGGCCGGGTGGTCATCGTGCCGCCGGAGGTGTCGTTGGTGCCGGCCCGGTTCGCCGGCCTCATCCGTGCTGAGGGCATCACCATGCTGGCCATCGTGACCGCGCTGTTCAACGCCACGGTCACCGAGCGGCCTGACGCTTTCGCCACCGTCGAGCAGCTCTACATCGGTGGTGAGGCCATCAATCCGAGCAAGACGGCCATCGCGCTGGGTGCCGGCCGGACCGAGGTGTACAACGTGTACGGGCCCACCGAGGCCGCCACCATCTCCACCTGCGCGCCGATGACCGCGGAGTCCGGCAGCGGGCGGATCGGCCGGCCGATCGCCAACACTCAGGTGGTGATCTTGGATTCGGCGGGCCGGCAGGTGCCGATCGGGGTGCCCGGCGAGATCTGCCTGGGTGGCGCGGGGGTCGCCCTCGGTTACTGGCGGCGTCCCGGCCTGACCGCCGAAAGGTTCATTCCTGACCCGTCCACTCCTGGTGGGCGGTTGTATCGCACTGGTGATCTGGCTCGGTGGTTGCCTGATGGCACGCTGGAGTTCCTGGGACGCAACGACGATCAGGTGAAGATCCGTGGTTTTCGTATCGAGCCGGGCGAGGTCGAGGCCGTTTTGGCCACGCATCCCGATGTCGCCGCCTGCGTGGTCACGCCTTACCGCCCGAGGCAAGGGCCCGCTCAGCTGGTGGGCTACCTGCAGCCCCGCCAGGGCGTACTCGACCTCGAACAGCTGCGCGCTCACGTGGCCCAGCAGCTGCCCGACTACATGGTGCCCGCGACCCTGGTCGTGATGGACGAGCTGCCGCTCAACCCCAACGGCAAAATCGAC